>JBEEMM010000127.1:0-3908 GCA_041192685.1 Bacteroidota bacterium
GTTTTGAAACATCGCACCCTCGTGGCACTGGGGGCATTTTGCGGCTAAAATGCTGTAGGACTTGCTGCCTTTACCGATCAACTTCATGAAATACTGGACTAAAATAGGGTGACTGCAAATTTACCCTGACCAGGCCCCATAACGTACTACTTTTGTGACCCTCATGCTGAGTATATTTCAAGTTAGCCTAAGCTTTGGCGGATCAGACCTTTTTAAAGGAGTTTCATTCCAGGTAAACGCCAACGACCGCATCGGTCTAGTGGGCCGCAACGGCGCCGGAAAGTCCACCCTCCTCAAGCTTATTGCCGGCCGGCTGCGCCCCGACTCCGGGAGCATCAACTGCCCCAGCGACTTCAGCATTGGCTTCCTGACCCAGGATATGCCCCCGGCTCCCTTGTCGAGCGTCTGGGATGAGGCCGCGTCAAGTTTTATTGAAATTAAACGTTTAGAGGCGGACATTGAATCCATGACCCTCGAAATGGGAACCCGCACGGACTACGAAAGCGAAGCCTACATGGACCTTCTCGAGCGCTTTCACCATGCTCAAGAGCGCTTTCAGCACATTGGCGGGTACACCTACCAAGCCGACCTCGAACGCGTCTTAATGGGGCTCGGATTTAAATCCACGGACTTCCACCAGCCTCTTAACTCCTTCTCGGGCGGATGGCAAATGAGAGTGGAGCTCGCTAAAATCCTGCTTCAGCAGCACGATGTGCTCCTTTTGGACGAGCCTACCAACCACCTAGACATCGAATCCATCCTCTGGCTTGAGGAATTCTTGGCCCAGAGCAACCAGGCCATTATTCTGGTTTCGCACGACCGAACCTTCTTGAACAATGCGACCAACCGCACCCTCGAGCTGGTACTGGGCAAGAGCTATGACTACAATGTTCCCTACTTCAAGTACCTGACGCTCCGCGACGAAATTCGCGAAAAGCAGCGCCAGGCCAAGGTGAATCAAGACAAAGAAATTAAGAATACCCAAGATTTGGTGGACCGCTTTCGCGCCAAAGCCAGCAAGGCCGCCTTTGCCCAGTCTTTGATTAAAAAACTGGACCGCATCGAGGTTATTGAGGTTGACGACGAAGACAATAGGCAGATGCGGTTTAAGTTTCCGCCTGCACCGCATTCGGGTAAAATCAACGCCAAACTGCAGGGAATTCACAAGCACTACGGAACCAAGCACGTGCTAAAAGGCCTTGATTTGGAGTTTGTACGCGGCCAAAAAATTGCCTTTGTCGGCCAAAACGGACAAGGAAAGTCCACCTTGGTCAAAATTCTGGCGGAAGGCTTGGAATGCGAGGGCAGCATCGAGTGGGGATACCAAGTTAAAATGGGATACTACGCTCAAAATCAGGCTGAAGTTTTGGACGGAACCAAAACGGTGCTGCAGACCATTGAAGACGCGGCTCCGGACGAGATACGCCGAAACGCACGCAATCTGTTAGGGAACTTTATGTTTGGCGGAGACGACGTAGAGAAGAAGGTGAGAGTGCTTTCGGGTGGCGAACGCGGTCGGCTTGCCCTCTGCCAGCTGATGCTGAATCCCATCAACCTCTTGGTTCTTGACGAGCCTACCAACCACCTGGACATGGCCGCAAAAGACGTGCTCAAGCAGGCCCTGCTGCAGTTCGACGGAACCCTGATCGTCGTCTCGCACGACCGGGAATTCATGGAAGGACTCTGCACCCTGACCTTTGAGTTTCGCGACGGAAAGGTTAAGCCTTATTTGGGCGGAATCGAGTACTTCTTGGAACAGCGCAAGCTGGAATCCCTCCGGGCCATGGAAGTTGCGGGTGCGCGCAAGGCGGCTGCCTCGGCTGCCGCTGCTTCGGCTGCAGCTACCGCGACGGCAAAATCAGGCGTATCGCGCAACCGAGAGGAGCAAAAACGCCTGGACGCCGAGCTGCGAACCGCAGAAAAGGCCATGGAAGCCTCCGAGCGCGCCTACGAACAGGCTCAGGCCGAGCTGGACGCCCTCGATGCCGAAGTGGCTAGCCCAGAACGGTTTAAGGAACGAAGCATGGATCCTGAATTTTTTAAAGGCTACGAGGAGCTGCAGCACCGCGTTCATGCCCACTTTGAAGTTTGGGCAGAGGCTCAAGAGCGATTTAATACTGCCAAAACAGCCGCTCAAGAAGCCTGATCTATATTTGGCTCATGCGAATTTACTGGACCATTCTGACTGCCTTGGCGCTTGCCGCTCCGGCTCATGCTCAAAAAAAACCAACTTCACCGGCTCGCGAGGCCAAGCCAAAGCTGGCGGTTTCTATTGTGGTGGACCAAATGCGTGCGGACTACCTAAGCCGCTTCGCTTCGCTCTACACCGGCGGTTTTAAGCGCTTGTTTAGCGAAGGACAGGTATTCCGCAACGGACACTACACCCACTCGCCTACCTACACCGGGCCTGGGCATGCGGTAGTTTATACCGGCACCGATCCCTCGGGCAATGGAATCATAGCCAATGATTGGTACGATCCGGCCCTCGGACGCTCGGTCTACTGCGTAGAAGACCTCGACGTGCAGCCCGTGGGGAGCAATCGAGAATCCGACAAGAGAAGTCCCAAAAACATAAGGTCGACCACCTGGACCGACGAGCTGGAATGGGCAAGTGTCGGCGCTTCTAAAGTTTTTGCCTTCTCGCTCAAGGACCGCGGCGCCATCACAGCAGCCGGCCACTACGGCGACGCCGCATTTTGGATGGACGACAAGGTGGGGTTTGTAACCTCTACGCACTACGCCACGCAGCTCCCGGCATGGATTGAATCCTTCAATAGGGACCACAACCCTGCCAGCTACCTCAAGGGCTCCTGGGAACGCCTGATGGCCCCCTCGGTCTACGAGGCGTTCACGGGGCCTGACGAGCGTCCCTTTGAAGGCAAACTTCGCGGATCCAACTCCGGCAAGTTCCCCTATGACCTTGCAGGCTTAGGTTCGGGCAACCCTGGATTGATTCGCTACACGCCACAGGGTAACCAAATCCTTATTGACGTGGCCCTGGCCGCCTTAGACGCAGAAAACTTGGGCCGCGGAACCCATACCGACGTGCTTGCCCTATCGTTCTCAACGCCCGACCACCTGGGTCACCTGATGGGTCCGCGCGCGCAAGAGCTGATGGACGTATACCTGCGCCTAGACCTTCAGTTGGGCCAGCTTTTTGACGAACTCGACCGGAGGCTTGGTCGCGGAAACTACTACGTTTCGCTCACGGCGGACCACGGTTCCTGCGACAACTCCAATCAGGCCGCTCTTGACGGTTTTGCCGTTCAGAATTGGAATGGCCGAGAGCTTGAGGCGCAGCTCGGCCTGCTTATCGCTGCACTGAAGCTGGACGAGCCCGGTGTGCTGCATATGGGCAACGACCAAATCCACCTCAAGAGCCGTGACGACGACGACTGGGAACTCGTGCGCGACGCCATCATGCAGCACCCAGCCGTCCAGATGGCTTGGACTGCCGAGGAGGTGCGCAGTTCCTGCGACCCCAAGGTCGCCCTGCGCCGCAATGCCTTTGATGCACGGAGCGGTCAGGTATTTTATGAATTGAAGTCAGGCCACATGGACTACGGCGAAGAAGGCTGTACCCACGGGTCGGGCCATAGCTACGATACCCACGTGCCCATAGTCTTCATGGGTCCGGGCATTCCAGCAAATTCCGACCGATGGGAGCGCGTGCATCCACGAGATATGGCGCCCACCTGGAGCATGATTTTGGGTATTGCGCTGCCCTCGAGCACCACAGGCGACCCCCTGCCCTTTACAATGGGCCGCTAGACCAGAAGGTCTTTGGGGATTTCGCAAACCGGAATCGGCCGCATTTTGTGGAGGTTGGCCCGGTGGAACCGGCAGTACAGCGCAAAAACCTCCAAAGAGCGACCCTCGGCGCCTAAAGCCCGGGCCCATTCGAGATC
>JBEEMM010000128.1:0-3898 GCA_041192685.1 Bacteroidota bacterium
GTGCAAGCCAACGGTCGCCATCGCGGTCAAATACAATCATTTCTTTTACGCCATCTCCATTGAGGTCGACCGAGTAGAGTTGCGGATTATTGAGCCCCCCCGAAGTTCCCAGGGCAAGGACTTGACCCGAGACCTGCTGCATGGTTGCTGCGCTGCTTGGTCGAAACCGCCAGCTTACCTGCGCTTCGGCCGCAAGGGCGGAGCCAAGGAGTAGGGCTGTATAAAGCGTATTTCTAAGAACCTTGAGCATAATCCCAAAGGTAATTCACCTATATTTGCCGCCTCGTACTAAATTGATTCCGAGCATGCAAAATAAAGTTGTTGTCCGCCTATTTGCCGTGGCTTTTGCCCTGGCAGCACTGTACGAATTGTCGTTCACCTTCGTGGCCCAGCAGGTTGAGAAACGTGCTCTGGAGTCCGTGGGCGGTGATGCCTCGCTTCTCAGTGGGGCTTTAGATTCCCTCGCGAATCAGAAAGTTTATAACCTTGGCATTGCCAACTTCACCTACAAAGAGGTCAAAGAAAAAGAGATGAACCTCGGCCTCGACCTTCGCGGAGGCATGAACGTGATTCTCGAAGTTTCGGTGCGTGACGTGCTTCTAGGTTTGGCTGCCAACGCCAAGGATCCTTTGTTGGTCGATGCTTTGGCCGACGCAGACAAAGCCCAGGCCGAGAGCGGCGAAGCCTACATAGACCTTTTCATCAAGGCATTAGACGCCAAACGCGGCAGCCGATCTTGGAACGATCCGGGGCTCTTCGGAACCAAGGATATGTCGGACCGTCTTGGATTCAACGCCACAGACGAAGACCTAAAGGCAGCGATTAGAGCTGACGTAGACGCCTCCGTGCAAAATGTGTATACCGTTCTCAAGGCGCGGATTGACCAATTCGGGGTTGTTCAGCCCAACCTTCAGCGCCTGGGCAATACGGGACGCATCTTGGTAGAGCTACCTGGTGTCAAGGACCCAGCTCGCGTTCAGCGACTTTTGCAGTCCACTGCACGACTTGAGTTTTGGCGAGCAGACTATGGCGCAGCTTGGATGCAGTTCATGGTGGACGCCAACGACCGACTTCGCGCGGTAGTGCCCGATCCTAATGCGGCTAAAACGTCGATCCAAAAGACTCCCAAGGCCATCGATCTGCCCACATCAATCGATGCTAATGAGGTCACTAAGCCGGAGTCAACCGCCGTGGCTGCCAACGATTCTTCTGCGCTAAAGCACAATCCTCTGCTCAATATTTTTCAGTTAAATGTTGACCCACAGACCTTTACTCCATTGGAGGGTCCGATCATTGGCTTTGCATTGCCCAAGGATACGGCCACCATCAATGCTTATTTGCGTACCGATGTGGTCGCTTCACTTATACCGGGAGACAAGCGCTACGTGCGATTTGCCTGGACCCGACCCGACGCGAAGGCCGGAATCTCCTTTTTGATTGCTCTTCAGGGAAACCGCTCCATGCAGCCTGAATTGGACGGTGGGGTTATTGTTGACGCCAAGCGCGAGTTTGACCAAGGAAACAATCCTATTGTTACGATGTCGATGAATGGCCTTGGTTCACAAGTTTGGCAGCGCATTACCGCCGAAGAAAGTGCAAAGAACCCCAAGGGTCACGTTGCGGTGGTGCTGGATAACTTAGTGTACAGCTATCCGCGGGTAATCAACGAAATTGCGGGCGGTCGCACTCAAATTGAAGGGGGATTTTCCCTTGAAGAGGCCACTGACCTTGCTAATGTGCTCAAAGCCGGAAAGCTTCCGGTACCTGCACGCGTGATTCAGGCCGATGTAGTTGGACCCAGCCTAGGTAAGGAAGCTATTTCTGCGAGTTTCAGTTCCTTCATTTTTGCCTTTTTGGTGGTTTTTGCCTACATGGTTTTCTACTATGCCGGGGGTGGAATTGCTGCGAACATTGCCCTTTTGGTAAACATGTTCTTCATTTTTGGAATTCTCGATGCCATCTCGGCGGTATTGACGCTCCCAGGTATGGCGGGAATCGTGCTTACAATTGGTATGGCCGTGGATGCCAACGTACTGATATTTGACCGGATTCGAGAAGAGTTAGCCGCTGGCAAAGACACACGCACTGCCGTCAAAGACGGTTATGCTGCTTCGCGCGGTGCAATCCTGGATGCCAACGCAACAACCTTGATTACGGCCATCATTCTATTCTTGGTGGGAACAGGTCCTATTAAGGGATTTGCAACGACCTTGATTATTGGTATTTTGTCTTCACTGTTTACGGCCATCTTTGTATCTCGACTCTACATTGAGTGGAGGTTGTCCAAGGGAGGAACCATGAAGTTCACTACTAAGGCAACGGAGAAGTGGTTTGTGGATACCAAATTTAATTTTATTGGAACTCGAATTCCGGCCTATGTAATTTCAGGTATTTTGATCCTGGTTTCAATTGTCGCTCTCTTTACCAAGGGATTGAGCTATGGGGTAGATTTTGAAGGTGGCCGTACCTACCAGGTGCGTTTTGACCAGCCGGTAGAAGTATCAGAGATTAGTTCCGCGCTGTCTCAAAAGCTGGTGGACGACAATGGTAAATCGTTCACCCCAATTGTCAAGACCTTGGGAAGCAGCGATCAGGTTGTCATTACGACCAACCTCCGCATTGATGAATCTGGCCCAGAGGTGGAGGAGCAATTGCGCTTGCTCGTTTTTGAAGGGGTAAAGACTTTCTACAAGGCCCCTCCCACCAGCGAGGCATTTATGAATCCCGGTGATTCAGATTTGGGAATTGTTTCCTACCGCCAAGTAGGGCCTACGGTTGCCGATGACATTGCCAACTCGGCAGTTTGGGCCATTCTTTTGTCGCTACTTGGAATCTTCCTATACATTCTCCTTCGATTTAGCGCATGGCAGTACTCCATGGGTGCCGTTGTTGCGTTGATGCACGACGTGATCATTACCCTGGGTGCATTTGTGCTTCTTGACGGAATCCTGCCCTTCTCTCTTGAGGTGGACCAGGCATTTATTGCGGCTATTCTTACCGTTATTGGGTATTCTATTAACGACACCGTGGTGGTTTTTGACCGCGTGCGTGAGGTACTTGGTATGGACAAGAAGAAGGAGGTAAATGCTGAAGTGCTGAATGACGCCCTCAATGCAACACTGAGCCGAACGTTCAATACCTCTTTTACCACTATCGTGGTTCTTTTAGTGATCTTCTTTATGGGTGGAGAGGTGCTTCGCGGATTTATTTTTGCCATCCTTTTTGGAATCACCGTCGGTACCTATTCGTCCCTCTTTATAGCTTCTCCCTTGGTTTACGACAGCTCCAAGAAGTAGCGTATTCCGTTAAATGACTGTTCTTTTCATCAGCACCGGAGAAGTAGTAATGCTGCTTTTTGCGGTGCTGATGCTTTTTGGCCCCGATCGATTGCCAGGTTTCGTTCGCTCATTAGCTAAGGGCATTCGTACGGTTAAGAATGCACAGGCAGACCTCACCCAGCAAATGCTGTCTGAAGAACCGACTGCAGTCAAAGATTTAAAAGATGCTGTTGAAGACATAAAGTCAGAGATAGAGGGGGTAGTTCCAAGAAAAAAGTAGTTTATTGTAGGCACACCCCCTAATTTTTGGGGTCTTGTTGAAAAATATTCCAAAAAATTTTTAAATAAGGAAGGTTTTCGAATAATTTTGTGGCTCTAATCATCGTTTGATCCACTCTTCGTCATGCCTACTTCTCGCTTCCTGGGTTTAGAGACCGCACTCTCCCACAAACCTGCCGTTTTTACCAAGCCTTTCGTGAGGGCCTCAGAGTATTTCGGTTCCAATGTTTTTGACAAAAAGGTCATGCGGGAATTCATGCCCAAGGAGGCCTTCGAGTCTGTAATGAAGGCTATGAACCGCGGCGATAAAATTGACCGCACGACCGCAGACCAGGTGGCAA
>JBEEMM010000129.1:0-3820 GCA_041192685.1 Bacteroidota bacterium
CCGCTTCGGTGCGGATTCGGTTAATTTCATAGATAAACTGCTCTACCGCGCTGTCGGTGACGGCGTTGCGGACTTCGGCAGATGCCTCCATCACGGTGGTGTAGCGTGAGGTACCAAAAGACGAGTAGGCCCCGTAGGTAAAGGCCTTGTCTTCGCGAAGGTTGCGAAACAAGCGACCGGCAGAACCGGCGCCCAGTACTTCATTCATAACGCGCAGTGCCTCGAGGTCGGGATGCCCGATCGGAAGCTCAATGGTATTGCCAATCTGAATGTTGGACTGCACGCTTGAGGGACGGTTGGCCACTTGAACTTGGATTCCGCTCAGTTCAGCGGGCGCTGCGAAGCTAGCCTTCTTGGTGAACGAGCCCTTCCAATCCCCGTAGTGCGCCTCTGCAAGTGCCTTCGCTCGGTCGAGGTCAATGTCGCCCACTATGGTCAGCACGCCAATGTTAGGCTTCCAGTAGAGCATGTAGGCCTTTTTGCAGTCCTTAAGCGTCACGTTGGCCACGGTAGACTCGGTGGTAAGCTCCCCGCTTGGGTGGTTTTTACCAAAGGTTCGCGCGTTAAAAATCCCGGACTGAATGGCTGCAGCATCGTCTTTTTGGCTCTTTAGGCCCGACAGCGTGCGCTCCTTGATTTTATCAAACCCGGCTTGCGGAAGGGTCGGGCGTTGGGCCACTTCTGCACTGAGGGCAAAAAGATCCTCGGCGTACTTGCTCAAACCGCCTGCACTTACTCCGTTTCCGGACG
The DNA here is from genome assembly GCA_041192685.1 of Bacteroidota bacterium. Taxonomy (GTDB): domain Bacteria; phylum Bacteroidota; class Bacteroidia; order Flavobacteriales; family Schleiferiaceae; genus TMED14. The sequence goes on from JBEEMM010000129.1 coordinate 751, forward strand.
TACTCAAACGGGCTCCGATAAAGTCAACCTTTTCGTCGAGGGCCTCTTTGGTGTAGGTCTTGGTGCCCTCATTGAGTAGCTCGCCAAGCAGGCTGACGGTTCCCGATTTTTCACCCTCGAGCACCTGGCCCACGTCCATGGTGAGGCTAAGGCTCAAGCGCGGTAGTTTATGGTCTTCGACCAAGAGCACCGTGAGGCCATTTTGGAGCTGAAACTTCTGGTATTGGGCGATAGTCGGCGTGCGAGCCGGGGCTGCAGTAGGTCGGATGCTGCGGTCCAACTGGGCATGCGCGGCGGCGGATGCGACCAAAGAAAGGGCAAGTAAAATCTTATTCATGTCTTATTGAGCGGATTTAGGCAAATAGTGAAGAACTACGCGGTTCTCGGGCTTGAGGTAGGTTTGCGCAACGCGCTGAATGTCGGCAGGCTTAACCTTGCGGTAGCGCTCAATCTCTGAGTTCACCAGGTTGGCATCACCATAATACACGTGGTAGTTGGCCAAATTCTCGGCGATTCCGGCCACGCTTGAATTGCGCGAAACAAATTCCGTTTCAACCTTATTAAGCAGCTTAGTGAACTCCTTGTCGCTCAAGGGCTCGTTTTGCATTTTGGCTATCTCTTCTTCCATCGTAGCCATCAGGGTGCCCGTAGACGTGGCGCCATTGGCAAGGGCGAGGGCGATAAACACTCCGTGATGCTCCATAGCAAAGGGGAAGGCTGCGACCTGCAGGGCACTTTGGTCTTGGTCTACCATACGCTTGGAGAAGCGTGAGCTCGGTCCGTCGCTTAGGGCGGTGTTGAGCATTTGAAGGGCATAGGCGTCCGGGTGGGTCTCGCTAACCATGCGGTATCCAGCAAAAACCGCAGGAATTTGAATGTTATCGTAGATCGTGTCGACGATCTCGCCACCAAGAGGAGGTTCGAAGGCACTGGGGCGCTCGACCTTAGGGCCAGCGGGTATAGCCGAAAAATACTTCTTAATCAATTCTTTGGTCTGCGCAATGTCAAGGTCGCCTGCAATTGACAGGGTTGCGTTGTTGGGTATGTAGAACTTCTTATAAAAAGCCATGAATTCCTCAAGGGTTGCTGCATTGAGGTCGTCCATTGAGCCGATGGGAACCCATCGGTAGTTGTGCTGGGTAAAGGCGCGCTTGAACATCTCGGTCAAAAAACTGGCGTAGGGCTGGTTGTCTACGCGCTGGCGCTTTTCTTCTTTAACCACCTCGCGCTGGGTATCTACGCCCACCTGGTCAATTTTTGCATGCAGCATGCGCTCTGACTCCATCCAAAGGCCGAGCTCTAGCTGGTTCGAAGGCAGGAGTTCGTAGTAAAAGGTTCGGTCGTTGCTGGTGTTGGCGTTTAAGGCACCGCCATTGGACTGAATCAGCTGCATGTACTCTCCCCGACCAATATTCTCGGAGCCCTCAAAAAGAAGGTGCTCAAAGAAGTGAGCAAAGCCAGTGCGCGTAGGTATTTCGTTCTTAGAGCCCACGTGATAAAGAACCGATACGGCGACTAGGGGATTGCTGTTGTCCTGATGCAGGATTACGTGGAGTCCGTTCGGAAGGTCAAAGGACTCATACTTGACCTGTGCGCTTAAGGGTAGGGCCGCAGATGCCAAAAGGAGGCTAACTCCGAGAAAAGGGTTCTTCATATTTGGGAATTTTGGAGAGGCCTAAAGGTATAAAAACTGAAGAGTTCTATACCGATGCCTTGAGCGTGAAGCGGTGGCAGGGATTTTATGCAAGGAGATCACGTTTCTCACGGATATTAATCCTATATTTGCAACCCCTAAGAAAAATTCGTTATGTACGCAATAGTAGAAATAGCAGGGCTGCAGTACAAAGTGCAAAAAGAGCAGCGCGTGTACGTCAACCGTTTACCTGGCCTTGAAGGCGAGTCGATTTCATTCGACCGCGTTCTATTGGCTGAAGACAATGGTTCCGTGAGCGTTGGCGCCCCCGTTATCGAAGGAGCTGCCGTGTCGGCAACTCTTTTAAGGCACCTTCAAGGTGATAAAGTGATTGTTTTTAAGAAGAAGCGCCGCAAGGGCTACGAGAAGAAAAACGGTCACCGCCAAGCCCTTAGTCAGATTTTAATCACTGACATTAGCTTGTCTGCGCCCGTTAAGAAGGCCGCAGCTAAAAAAGTTGAAGCCAGCGACGACGCAGCCGTTGAGCCCAAGAAGAAAACCACGAAGGCAGCCAAAACGGAGGCCGCTTCATAATTACCCCTAATTAACCATGGCACACAAGAAAGGCGTAGGTAGTTCCAAAAACGGTCGCGAATCCGCATCCAAGCGATTGGGCGTGAAAATCTTTGGCGGTCAGCCTGCTTTGGCTGGCTCCATCATCGTTCGCCAGCGCGGCACCCACCACAACCCCGGCAACAATGTTGGCGTGGGCAAGGACCACACGTTGTTTGCGCTTAGCGAAGGCATCGTAGAATTCCGCAAAAAAGCCGAAGGCAAGAGCTTTGTTTCGGTGGTACCCTTTGTTCAGGGCGAGGCGTAATTTAATTTTTACAATTTTAAGGACCCCCTGAAGCTTCGGCGCCAGGGGGTTTGTAGTTTTACAACCTCAGAATGCTCACTCTTTCGACCATACGAACCAATCCCGAGGGGGTGATTGCGGCTTTAGCCAAGCGCAACCTCGACGTGCGCCCTGCCATGGAGCTGCTGCTCGCGCTCAATGAACAGCGCAGGCGCATCCAAACCGAGTCAGAGGCTCTGCAGGCCGAGGCCAACCGCCTCGCCAAAGAAATTGGCGAACTCATGCGCGAGGGCCGCAAGGACCAAGCCGAAGCGCTGAAGTCGCAAACGGCAGAAATCAAAGCAAAAATTCAGGGTTTTGCCGGCGAGTTGGAGTCTTTAGAAGGCCAAGAACGCGAGCAGCTCCTACGGCTACCCAACATGCCCCACGAATCGGTACCCCGCGGGAAGTCCGCAGAAGACAACGAAGTGGTAGCGCAGTGGAGCCCCGACTGGACCCTGGCCGAGAATGCGGTTCCGCATTGGGACCTTGCCGAGCGCTTTAAACTCATTGATTTTGAACGAGGCGTTAAGGTGAGC
>JBEEMM010000130.1:0-3784 GCA_041192685.1 Bacteroidota bacterium
TTACGTTAACAACAATATTTTTTGTAAATCAATAGGGCAGAGGTTTTTTTTCAACATATTTAATTGACAATTTAGCAATCCGAAAGAGCGACTGTTTCCAGTGCCCCCTGGAGCCAAATAACAGTCCTGTTTCGGCAGCACAAATTACTAACCTAAACGCAACAATGGAGCGCACCGCCGAAGCCGTATGGAGAAACTGTCTGAACTATGTTCAAGACAACATCAGTCCACAGGCTTTCAAGACGTGGTTCCTGCCTATTAGGCCCATGAAGCTGCAGGGTAAGATCATTACCCTACAGGTTCCTTCTAAGTTTGTCTACGAGTGGCTAGAAGCCAACTACGTAAAGCTTTTAAAGTCCGCTATCACCAAAGAAATGGGCAGCGACGCTCGTTTGGTGTACTCCATTGTGATGGACCAGGAATCCGCGCACCTAGGGACCTCGAACATGGATATTCCCTCGGCAAACCGAGGCCCCGTCGAGAATCCTCAGGTTTCCTTACCTGCTCGCATCGGAGACGACGGAATTCGCAACCCCTTTGTGATTCCCGGCTTAAAGAAGGTGCACATCGAGTCGCAACTGAATCCGAACTATACTTTCGAGAACTTTATTGAGGGAGACTGCAACCGTCTTGCGCGAAGCGCGGGTTATGCCGTGGCTCAAAAGCCGGGCGGAACATCCTTTAATCCCTTGCTTCTCTATGGAGCCAATGGATTGGGTAAGACCCACCTTGCCCATGCTATTGGAATTGAAATCAAGGATCGATTCCCTGAGAAAACAGTCCTTTATGTTTCGGCCGAGCGGTTCACCCAGCAGTTCATTGACTCAATTCGCAACAACACGAAGAACGATTTTGTGCACTTCTACCAGCTCATCGATGTGTTAATCATGGACGACGTTCATTCCTTTGGCGGTAAAGAAAAAACTCAGGACGTATTTTTTGAAATTTTCAACCACCTCCACCAGCAGGGCAAGCAAATTGTTCTGACCTCTGACCGGGCACCGGTGGATCTTCAAGGAGTGGAGCAGCGCCTGCTCTCGCGCTTTAAGTGGGGTCTTTCTGCAGACCTTCAGCGCCCGGACCTCGAGACCAGAATGGCTATTTTGCGCCAAAAGCTCTATGCAGACGGCATTGAGATGACCGACGACGTAATTGAATACCTGGCCTATTCCATTACCAACAACGTACGCGAACTCGAAGGCGCCCTTATTTCGCTGCTGGCACAATCTTCATTGAACCGCAAGCGCATTACGGTGGAATTGGCCAAGTCGATGATTGACAAGTTTGTCAAAAACACGACCCGCGAGATTTCTATTGACTTTATTCAAAAGGTGGTTTGCGACTACTTTGACATGCCCATCGAGCTGCTGCGAAGCAAGACGCGCAAGCGCGAAATCGTGCAGGCCCGTCAACTGACGATGTATTTTGCCAAGCAGATGACCAAGAGCTCTTTAGCATCTATTGGACTGCAAATTGGAAACAAGGACCACGCCACCGTTCTTCACGCCTGCCGTACCGTCTCTAACCTGACCGAAACCGATAAGCGCTTTAGAATCTACGTGGACGACATCCGCAAAAAATTGACCCTGGCCTAAGTAGTGCCAAGCGATAGTGCCCATATGGCTAAGTATGGAACACTGCACCTAATACCGGTGCCCCTGGCCGAAGGCGGACGCTGGCTGGGCTCAGAACTTGAAGCCCTTGTGGGTACCATCAAACACTGGATTGTAGAAACGCCTAAAACGGCTCGCGCCCAGTTGCGAGCCATCAATCCTCAAATTGATTTACCCAGTTTGGAGCTTTCGAGTTGGTCCAAGCACGGGTCCAACGAAGCGCTGACCCTTCTGCAACCCTGCCTCAGCGGGAATCCAATGGGTTTAATTTCTGATGCCGGTGCCCCGGGAATGGCAGATCCGGGCGCTGAGGTCGTTGCCAAGGCACACCAGTTGGGCATAACCGTAGTTTCTTGGCCCGGACCTTCCTCCTTCCTTTTGGGGTTAATGTCAAGCGGCCTCAACGGCCAAAGGTTCCGCTTTCACGGGTACTTGCCCCACGATGCCAGCTTGCGGCGCGACCAACTTAGCCGCATGGAGCGCGATGCCAACCAAGAAAGCCAGTGGTTTATTGAAACCCCCTACCGAAATGCCAAGCTTTTTGCGGAGCTCCTTCAATTTTTGGCTCCAAGCACCAAGGTTTATGTTGGCTTCAACCTAACAGCAAGCCAGGAATGGTCCTGCACCAAGACGGTTGGCGAATGGTCCTCCACTCCCCTGCCCCCGCAGCTCGAGGCCAAAGCACCGGCCATTTGGGCGATTGGCCGGTAGTACGGCAAGCAGATGCATCGACCACCCTACCTTTGATGGGTGAACGATCGCACCATTGTTGCCCTTGCAACCGCCAGCGGATTGGGCGCCTTGAACGTCCTCCGGATTTCGGGCCCCGAAGCACTGCGTATTGCGACCGAGCGATTTAAATCGGGAACGGACTGGACTCCGCGGCAGTCCATTTTAGGAAAATTTCTGGACTCCGAGGGCCGAATGCTCGACGAAGGCCTTGCCACTTTTTTTAAAGGACCATGGTCATTCACTGGAGAAGACGTGGTGGAATTTGGTCTTCATGGATCCCCTTTTATTGCCGCTCAAGCCGTTGAGGCCCTCATTGCCAGCGGCGCGGAGCTCGCTGCTCCAGGAGAATTCACCCAACGAGCCTTTGCCAATGGCAAGCTTGACCTTGCTCAAGCAGAAGCAGTGGGGGATTTAATTGCCGCCGAGTCCCGTGCAGGCCACGAACTGGCCCTCAAGCAACTCAAGGGAAGCGTGTCTAAGCGCTTAAGTGAACTTCGGCGTGAGTTAACGGACTTTGCGGCCCTAATCGAATTGGAACTCGACTTTGTTGAAGAAGACGTGGAGTTTGCCAACCGGGGCCAACTGCTGGCCCTATTGGAGTCCGCCATGAGGCAGAGTTCGGAGATGCTTTCAACCTTTCGGCAGGGTCAGGCTATGCGCGACGGGATTCCCCTAGTTATCATTGGACCGCCTAATGCAGGCAAAAGCACCCTTCTGAACCGATTGCTGCGCGAGAACCGTGCCCTGGTAAGCGACGTACCCGGAACCACACGCGACAGCGTAGAAGAGCGCTTCAGGCTGGGCGATTACCTGTTTCGCCTTATCGACACCGCCGGAATTCGTGACGCGTCCGATGCCGTGGAACGCATGGGCATAGAGCGCTCTTGGGTAAAACTTCGCGAGGCACACCTGGTTTTGCTGCTGATCGACCCAATGGACGGCGACGCCCTGAATGCAGGCAAACTCCTTAAGGCCATTGAGAACGAAAACCCCGAGGCCGCGGTTCTGCTAGTTCTTAGCAAGCGGGATTTGTGGACTGGGGACACTACCCTGGATTTTCCCGCTCACCTAGGACTGGGCCTTGACGATAGGGATTTGGACGCATTGGAGTCCGCATTAATTGGTTTAATTGAAGCAAATCAGGTGCAGGGAGAGGTACTGATTGCCAACATCAGGCATGCCAACGCGCTCAGGGCGAGCCTAGAAGCCTTAACACGTGCTCGAACTAGCCTTGAGGCCGGCACCAGCGGAGAACTTGTCGCCTACGACCTTCGCGATGCCCTCAGGCACCTGGGCAGCATTACAGGAGAGATTAGCGCAGACGATTTACTGAGTTCCATTTTTAGTAAATTCTGTATCGGCAAATAGCCTAGTAGTTTAGTTAGGCTTTTTAGCCAACAAATGCCTTGTATTCAGACCAGTACCCCAACAAAGCTTAG
>JBEEMM010000131.1:0-3767 GCA_041192685.1 Bacteroidota bacterium
TTTCGCGGAGACATTATTCAGCGCAACAGCTACGGAACCACCGAAACCTTTACCATTCGCAAGATGTCAGGCGCCATTGGCGTCGAGCGGATCTTCCCCATTAACATGCCCAACCTCGAGAAGATTGAGGTGAACAAAACGGGTAAGGTTCGTCGTGCACGCATCTTCTACCAGCGCGACCGCACTGGAAAGAGCGCTCGCATCAAGGAGCGCCGCATAAAATAGCAGGCTTTTTTAGGGTAAAATCACAAAGGCCGTTCGCCGATTAAGCGAACGTCCTTCGTTGCTTTGGTTGCTACCCACGGGCTTCGAGGATCCGTATCCCTTGGCGCTGATTCGAGTGGGGTCTAAGCCGAGCTCAATTAATGCGTTCCTAACACTTTGTGCCCGCTGCTGGGAGAGAATCTGGTTGGTCCGCTCGGTACCAACGTTGTCGGTGTGCCCTTGTATTTCAATTTTAAAAGACGCATGGCTTTTTAGGTAGCCTGCAAACCCCAGCAGGGCAAGTTGGTCTTCGGCGCTAAGCTGGGCGCTGGCGCTGCTAAATAAAATGCTTCTTAGGGCGAACTCTTCACCCGCAATGGCTTTGCGCGCAATCAGCGCAGGCACTGGCTCTTGATCGTGCTGCGCTTCGAGGCGAATGGCGGTATAGCCGAGTTCAGGATGATCGAGCGACAAAACCGATGCCGCAAGGTCTTCGCGAGCGATTACTGCAGTAAAGGTTCGGCTGAAGGCATCGACAAGTACCGATTGGCTTGTTTTGGATTTTAAGTTCTCAATGCGAATTTGGGTGCTGCGACCCTCTTGAGGAAGATCTCCCTCAACGGTACCACGCACAAAGGCGACCTGCCTTCCTGCAGCCGTGGACGGAAGCTCAAACCGCATCATATCAAAGCCGGTAGCCTCGCTTCGCTTGCTAAAATACCCCAGGGCTTCGTTGGCGTGAACGCCAAAACCGAGTTCGTCTTGGTCGGTATTGATGGGGAAGCCTAGATTAATAGGCCTTGGATTCAAGGTTAAATCCGCGTAAAACACGTCAAAACCACCCATGCCCGGACGGCCGTCCGAAGAAAAAAACAGGGTTCGGCCATCGGCATGAAGGAAGGGTGACTTTTCGTCGCCTTCGGTATTGATTTCGGAACCAAGGTTTACCGGTTCTGACCATGCTGCGTCCGATAGCCTATGGGAAGACCAGAGATCAAGCCCTCCCCTGCCCCCTGGCCGGTCGCTCGAGAAGATTATGCGGTCGGCATTGGCCGATAAGGTGGCCTGAGAGTCCCAAGACTTGGGTAGGGATAATTCTGGGATGGGGCGCAGGGTGGACCATTCGCCCTGCTCGCGGTGGGCCATGAAGAGGTCGCAGTTGCGGTAGCCCGAAGCATCAGCAGCACAGGAGGTCAGGGCCATCCATTGGTCGTCTGCACTGACCGAAGGACTGCCTTCGTTGAGGCCAGCGTTAAAGGGATGGTCAAGGGGCCTGACGGCCATGCCTGCGGCATTGGGAATTCCTTCGCAGAGAACCTCTTCGATGCGCGTTTGAGCCGCAGGCCCGCTCTTGCGGTCCACTACTTTGCGCCGCAGCGTGAAGTACCATTTGCTTCCGTCGGGGCTGCGAACTGCCAAAAACTCGTCTGAGGGGCTATCGAGGCCGGCAATAGGCTCTGGCTTGAAGGGTACAGGATTCGCCCGAAGGGAGTCTTCTAGGGCAAAACGACGAAGCCAGCGATTTGCCTCGGGTCCGGAATTGGAACTGCTCCAATACCGCATAGCCTCCTCTCGCCTACCCTGCCCAGCATGAAGGGCCCCAATGCGAAAAGCGAGGTCGTCCAGGTAATCAGGGCAGGCCTTGAACACTTTCTCGTACAAGGCAAGGGCCGCGCGATCCTCGCCCAAAAGAAGAGCAAGTTCCGCATCGAGGTACCAAACGTGAATAGACTCCGGCTCCTTTCGGCGCAAACTCGACAGGTACACCTGCGCCATTGGGCGGTCACCCTTGGCCAAGGCTCCCTCGGCCTTGAGCACCATGGCAGAAGGGGGCGGTGCCTGCTCGCAATCACCGAGTTGAATACTTTGGGCATTCAATGACCAAAATCCGCAAGCCAGAAGAACTCCTAAGCCTACTCTGCCCCGCGCCATTGTTTTTCGCTCGCGGCTACGTGCAGTGCTACGGCTGCATCAATCGTGACATTGACCACGGTTCGGCACATATCTAGTATGCGGTCCACCGGGAAGATCAAAGCAATCCATGCAGGATTGAGCCCGACAGCATCCAAAACCATAATGAGCATAATTAGACCGGCAGAGGGTATGGCCGCGGCACCTACCGAGGCAGCTACGGCAGTGATTACAATCGTTGCCTGCTGGGCAATGGAAAGATCCACAAAATGAAACTGAGCTAAGAAAATTACCGCTACGGCCTGATAAAGACTGGTTCCGTCCATGTTTACCGTAGCCCCAATGGGAAGGGTAAACTGGCTTACCTGCTCGTCAACCTTTAAATTGTCGTTGACGCATTCCAAGGTAACCGGAAGAGTGGCCGCCGACGAGGAGGTGCTGAAGGCCAAAAGCTGGGCAGGACGCATTCCGCGAAAAAAGAATTGAAAACTCTTCCACCAAGACCAGCCGTATTTGCGGGTTGCCAACCAAACAAGGGTGGGATACATTGTGACCAAAAGGACTGCGAGTCCCAAGAGCACGGTGACCATGTAGGTACCGTAGGTTTGGAGCAAATTGGGCAAACGGTCTGGATCGTCGCCCGTTAGCTGGGTCAAGGTACCCGCCATAAGGGCAAAGACAAAGAAAGGAGCTCCCTTCATCACCACAATGACCATATGAATAAAGACCCCTGACAATTGAGCAATTAGGGGACGAAGTCGGTCGGTGTGCTCCCGAGGCATGAGCACAATTACTACCCCAAAAAAGATGGCGAATACAATAATTTGAAGCATGCTGCCCGCACTAAGTGCTTCAAACACATTGCTCGGAACCATCTCATGAATCCATTCTAAGGGACCACGGCCAGAAGACTCCACGCTGGCAATTTGCTCGTTGAGTCCGGTGTCGACTGCGGTAGAAGCATCCGCTGCCGTTGCGTCGGTGAGCCATTGTCCGTCGGGGCTTGGCTTGCCGGTTGCATGCAACCAAGCCTCAAAACCACTGCGGTTCTCCATGCGCTGCTCCTCTGAGGCGGTAAAGCCAGGCTTAATCAAATTCACTACAAATACACCCATCAGAATTGCAGCCAACGTTGTGATGAGGTAAAGGCCAAGTGTTTTGCCACCAATGCGTCCTAAAGCGCGCGGATCTCCTACCTGGCCCACACCGTCAATAATGCTAAAGAGCACAAGAGGTACGGCAATGAGTTTAAGGGCATTAATAAAGAGGGTTCCAAAGGGAGCAATAAAGTCGGCTGTAAACTGAGCGCCGCCGGCAAAGGCAGATCCGATAGCCCAAGCTAGGCCCAAGCCCATTCCTAGTAGTATTTTTTGATGAAGTTTCATTGTTCCTATTATTTGAGATGGATTTTTTGTAAAAGTAACGCGTCGGCAAGAGCTAGGGCAGCCATGGCCTCTACAATGGGCAGTGCACGGGGCAAAACTAAGGCGTCATGACGTCCATCAATCTTAAGTTTTTGTACTTGACCGTCAGAGGAATAAGCTAATTGATCTTTAGCAATGCTTGAAACCGGCTTGAATGCAATTCGCAGGGTTATTGGGCGGCCGTTGCTGAGTCCGCCGGTGATGCCGCCCTCGTGGTTGGATTGAACG
>JBEEMM010000132.1:0-6610 GCA_041192685.1 Bacteroidota bacterium
CGGACTTTGCCTTGGAATGATAACTTCGAATTAATTATTGTGGATGGTTTTAAATCCGCGGCCGAAGCGCTTGCCTACCGCGACCAGATCCGCCGCAAGCCAGAGTTGAGCAAAGCGATCCCTATGGAGCGCAGCGCTTTTTGGCCGATTACTGTGCCGAATTTTTCGCACCTTTACCGCACTAAAGACGAGGCGGCTTACCGCACGTTTGTACAACGCAACTACGGAACGCTATGATAAATCCAATTAAACGCACTTCTGATTCGCCCCACGAGCACAACCGCATCGTGGAAGGCGCCGTTATCGAAGGAAGCATTCAGTCCCCCGTGGACATCCGCATTGACGGCATTCTAAAGGGCAGCCTTCGCACTCAAGGCAAGCTGGTCGTGGGCCCAACGGGCTCCATTGAGGGCGACGTAGTGGCCGCAGAGGCAAGCATTGCCGGCAAACTCAAGGGAAGCCTCGAGGTAAAGGGCTTAACCGTTTTGGCGCAGACTGCGCAAATTCAGGCCGAACTCTTCACAGGCCAAATCAGCATTGAGGCAGGCGCCCAGTTCTCGGGCAACTGCAACATGGGACCAAGAGAGCCAATTTCTAAGCCCATCAACCCTCAGTCGGCCAGCAATCCGGCCGCTCAGGCCCCTGCACCCGCGGTCGCGGCGTCCTAAACCATGGCTCCCAAGTCGAACTACGGACTTGCCATGGGCATGGCCGGGCAAATGCTCGGAACCATCGTGCTGGGAGTTTTTGTGGGCGATTGGCTCGATTCAGCGGAACCTTCGCGAAACGGTCAGCTCTGGGGTGGCCTGGTCGGAACCGTTTTAGCCACCGTTTTAGTCGTCCGACAGGCACGCAAAAATCAAGGCTCGTGAAGGGGGTACTAACGTCTTTAGCCGCAGCTTATGCCGCCCTCGCTTTTTGTACCTGGGCGCTGTGCCAGGCCTGGGGAGTTCCATTTTATTACTTAGGAGTGATGTGGGTAGCTGTCACGGGAATCACCCTGTTTTTGTTTGCCTACGCACTAGAACGCAAGCAGCCCAAGGCCTTTGTTTGGGTCATTTTAGGGGGCGGAATGCTGCGCATGCTTTTGGGCGTGGCGACGATTGTGCTTCCCCTTAGCCTGCGCCAGCCAGAAGGCTACCGTGCCCAGGCCCTTCAGTTTGCAGCGCTGTTTTTTGTGGCCACCCTTTTTGAAACTTGGGTTGCAGTAAAACGAGCAAATAGCCTGCAGTAAAACGACGCTTCCTTACTATCTTTGCCGCGCAATTCGGGACTGATGTTTTTACGCTACTGCTTACTGTTTTTTGCCGCCATTGCCTTGCCGATGGCCGCCACCTCAGACGCTCAAACGTCTGAAGGTCAGAGCATGGCCTCCACTGTAGCGCAAGACGGCCATGAGGCTGAGGCCCATGACGGTGACCACGCTGCGACGGAGTCCGAAGAGGCAGTCTTCAATCCCAACGAAATGATCATGCACCACATTGCAGACAGTCATGGCTGGCACATAGTGGATTGGAATGATAAAGAAATCGGCATTCCCTTGCCTGTTATTCTTTGGACCAACGAAGGACTGGTGGTTTTTTCGTCTTCGTTATTCCATCACGACAGCGAGGGCAAGCACGTGGCGGAGGCCGGTGGACAGCGCTTTGTAAACCTTCACGAGAAGATCTACTACGCATCCGATGCGCCGAACGAGCATGGAGTTTATGCCCAGGCTGATCCAGTTACCCATGAGGTTGCCAACGCCAAGCCTTGGGACATCTCCATAACCAAAAACGTAGCCTCGCTCTTTGTCAGCGTAGTAATCATCCTTGTCCTATTTATAAGGGCCGCTAGGTCCTACGCAAAAAACAGTGGTGCTGCGCCCCGAGGTCTTGCTGGATTTGTGGAGCCCCTTGTAGTTTTTGTGCGCGACGACATTGCTAAAAACAATATTGGTCCGCACTACAAGAAGTTTGTGCCCCTATTGCTTACCATCTTCTTCTTCATTTGGGTGAATAACCTAATGGGTTTGGTGCCGTTTTTCCCGGGCGGAGCTAACGTAACGGGCAACATTGCCGTGACCATGGTTTTGGCCTTTGTCGCCTTTGTAGTCACAAACGTCAATGGCAACCGACACTACTGGAAGCACATTCTTTGGATGCCAGGCCTGCCTGTGGCGGTTAAGCCATTGCTTGCTGTAGTTGAAATCATCGGCATATTCACCAAGCCTTTTTCGTTGATGATTCGTCTTTTTGCCAACATCACTGCCGGCCACATTATCGTCTTAAGTCTGGTTTCCCTAGTGTTCATTTTTGAAACTGTTTGGGTTAGCCCCGTCTCGGTATTGCTCACCCTCTTTATCTCTGTTTTGGAGCTTTTGGTAGCGGCTCTGCAGGCATATATTTTTACTCTCTTGACCGCGCTCTACCTTGGGGCCGCCATGCAGGAAGAGCACCATTAAACGTTAATTTTTATTTAAATCCCTAATATCTCACTATCATGACCGGAAGTATCGCAGCACTTGGAGCAGGTTTAGCCGTTATCGGCGTTGGAATCGGCATTGGCCTAATTGGCGGTCGCGCCATGGAGGCAATTGCACGCCAGCCAGAAGCCACAGGCAAAATTCAAACCAATATGATTATCGCAGCGGCGTTGATCGAAGGAGCCGGCTTGTTTGGCATCGTCGTAGCGTTGTTGGGTATTTAATACTAAAGCATTCTTTGGCGCGCACGCCAGCCTACGGGCGGCGATGCGTCTCTAATGCACTATTTATAATCGAAGAAACGCCGTATAATGGATATCGTAACTCCAGGCCTTGGCCTCATTTTTTGGACAACTCTGACGTTTTTCCTCCTGCTTTTCCTTTTGGCGAAGTTTGCGTGGAAGCCGATTCTCAAAGCCGTTCAAGACCGCGAAGAGTCCATCAACGCAGCCTTGAAGGCTGCCGAGTCGGCCAAGTCTGAGGTTGCCGCGCTTCAAAACAGCAGCGAGCAGTTGCTCAAAGAGGCTCGCGAGGCTCGGACAACGAGAAGAAGGCGGCCATGGCCGAGGTTAAAAACCAAGTGGCTCAATTGGCCATTGACATGTCGGAACGCATTTTGCGCGCCGAGCTTAAGGACGCAGCAGCCCAACGGGCACTCGTCGACAGGGCAATGCTAGACCTTAAATCCAGCAACTAGGGTATGGGCTCAATGCGCGTTTCGAACCGCTACGCCAAGGCGCTCCTTGATCTCGCTCGCGAGCGTCAAGCGCTTGATGCAGTGAAGCAAGACAGCGACCTGCTGCTTGCTGTGATTCAAGACAGCCGCGACCTGCGCAGCTTTCTCAAAAGCCCAATCATTAAGCCCGACCAAAAAATAAAGACGCTTAAGTCGGCCTTCGCAGGCCAGCTTAATGAACTGACCGGAGCCTTTTTGGAGCTGCTGGTCAAGCATTCCCGAGAGGAGGACCTTCAGGGCATCCTGCAGAACTACAACAGCCTCTACTTTGCCGAGCGCAACGTGGTTCGGGCGCGCATTACCGCAGCGAGTCCGCTCGACGCAGACCAAGTGGCTCGACTTCTTGCCCTTCTCAAAACGCCAGAGTCTTCTGACGTGCAGCTGGAGCAGGTCGTGGACGAATCCTTAATCGGAGGCTTTGTGCTCCGCGTGGCCGACCAGCAAGTGGACGCCTCCGTAGCGACGGCTCTTGCCACCCTAGATCGTGAATTCCAGAAAAACTTATACATCGCCGATTTTTAAACTACCACCCCATGTCAAACGTAAAACCTGCAGAGATCTCAGCCATACTGCGCCAGCAACTATCTGGTTTCGCATCCGAAGCGCAGCTTGAAGAAGTTGGAACCGTACTTCAAATTGGCGACGGTATTGCCCGCGCTTATGGAATGGACAACGCCCAGTCGGGAGAACTCGTAGAGTTCGAGAACGGCCTGCGCGGAATCGTTCTGAACCTTGAAGAAGACAACGTGGGTATCGTGCTTTTGGGCCCCGCAGAGGGCATTAAAGAGGGCTCTACGGTAAAGCGTACCGGAGTTATCGCATCGATTAACGTGGGCGAAGGCATGGTGGGCCGGGTGGTTGATACCCTCGGGAACCCCATTGACGGCAAGGGTCCGATTGAAGGCGAGCGTTTTGAGATGCCCCTGGAGCGCAAGGCGCCGGGTGTAATTTACCGACAGCCAGTAAACGAGCCTCTTCAAACGGGAATCAAGGCCATTGACGCCATGATTCCGATTGGCCGAGGCCAGCGCGAGCTCATCATTGGCGATCGCCAGACGGGCAAGACTACCGTCGCCATCGACACCATCATTAACCAGCGCGAATTCTACGACAAGGGAGAGCCCGTGTACTGCATCTATGTGGCCATTGGCCAGAAGGGATCAACGGTTGCGGCCCTGGCCAAGAACCTCGAAGACAAGGGAGCCATGGCCTACACGACCATTGTGGCCTCCAATGCAGCAGACCCTGCGCCCCTGCAGTTTTTTGCTCCCTTTGCGGGCGCTGCCATCGGAGAATTCTTTCGCGATACCGGTCGCCCGGCATTGATTATTTATGATGACCTCTCCAAGCAGGCTGTTGCCTACCGTGAGGTATCGCTTCTGCTCCGCCGCCCTCCGGGCCGCGAAGCCTACCCTGGAGACGTTTTTTACCTGCACAGCCGACTGCTCGAGCGTGCGGCTAAAGTCATCAAAGACGATGCTATTGCCTCGCAGATGAACGACCTGCCGCCCTCGCTTAAGGGCATGGTAAAAGGCGGCGGTTCTTTGACGGCCTTGCCCATCATTGAAACCCAAGCGGGTGACGTTTCGGCCTACATTCCGACCAACGTGATATCGATTACCGACGGGCAGATCTTCTTGGAGGCTGACCTGTTCAACTCAGGAGTTCGTCCGGCCATTAACGTGGGTATCTCGGTTTCTCGGGTT
Organism: Bacteroidota bacterium; assembly: GCA_041192685.1. GTDB lineage: Bacteria > Bacteroidota > Bacteroidia > Flavobacteriales > Schleiferiaceae > TMED14. Next base: position 4,907 of record JBEEMM010000132.1, read on the forward strand.
GGAGGTTCCGCCCAGATTAAGCCTATGAAGAAGGTTGCCGGAACATTGAAGCTTGATCAGGCTCAGTACCGTGAACTTGAGGCATTTGCGAAGTTTGGTTCGGACCTTGATGCGGCCACAATGAACGTGATCAACAAGGGTCGCCGCAACGTAGAAATTCTCAAGCAGCACGTGAATTCACCCATGAGCGTAGAGAAGCAGGTTTCTATTATCTACTTGGGAACCAAGGGAATGCTCAACGTGATCCCCGTTACTAAAATCAAGGCCTTTGAGCGCGCATTCATCGAATTCATGGAGGCCAAGCACCGCAATGTGCTGGACGCCATTCGCGGCGGAGCCTGGAGCGATGCCGAGATTGGTACGATTGAGGCCGTTGCCAAAGAAATTATTCCAGCCTACGCCGGTTAGACTGTAAGCAATGCCGAACCTAAAGGAACTCCGCAACCGCATTACGTCGGTATCGAGCACGATGCAGATTACGTCGGCCATGAAGATGGTTTCGGCGGCTAAGCTGAAGCGTTCTCAAGATGCCATTGTGCAGGTGCGTCCTTATGCCGACAAGCTGGGAGTATTAATGGCCAACGTTAGCGCTACGTTGGACTCTTCGGAGAATCCCTATGCCATAGAGCGGCCTCTTGCGCGGGTACTTTTGATTCCTGTTACGGCCAACCGCGGTCTCTGTGGCGCATTCAATTCGTCGGTGCTCAAGCGCACCAAGATTGTGCTGGATCAGTTTGCCAACGAGGGCGTTGCCGTCGATGTTTTTGCTCTTGGCAAGAAGGGTCGCGACCAATTGCGCAAGCTCGAGAACCTTGTCGGCAGCGACATTGAGGTGGTTGCTAAGGTTTCTTTTGACGCAGCGCGCAGCCTCGCCCAAGGGGCAATGAATGACTTTGCCTCGGGCAAGTACGACAGGGTGGTTGTGGTCTACAACCAGTTTAAGAATGCAGCCATTCAGCTGGTTCGCGAAGAGGTTGTTTTGCCGATTCCCCAGCCTGAGGGCAGGCCATCGAGCGACTACCTCTATGAGCCCAATAAGGTAGAATTGCTCAATAGCCTGATTCCAACGCACATCCACATGCAGTTTTTTAAGGCTTTGTTGGATTCGCAGGCCTCGGAACAGGGCGCGAGGATGACGGCCATGCACAAGGCCACCGACAATGCCAAAAGCATGCGCGACGGCCTAAAGCTTGACTACAACAAGGCGCGCCAGGCGGCCATTACCAATGAGATACTGGAAATTGTAGGAGGCGCAGAGGCTTTAAGTAGCTAGAGCGCTTGCACGATTTCTTTTTTTTTCAGGCTCCGAAAGGGGCCTGTTTTTTTTGCTCTATGGATCCTCATGCTTGTTTAAGCCGTTGATGATTATCTTGGCAAAATGAAAACAGCACTGCGCTCCGCACTAGTTTTTGCTGCCCTTTTGGTGCTTGCAATTCCGTCCAATGCCCAAGACAAGTCGGCGGCCAAGAAGAAGTCCAAAGGCAGCGCGGCAGCCCAGGCTCCGGCCGCAGAGAAGAAGGTTACGATTGCCTCCAAGCTCAAGAATGCGGTGGCCTTTGATGGCTTGATGCAGGTCTACCAAGACACTACCGACGGCAAGCTCTACCTGAAGCTCAAGGCAGACCAGTTTAATCAGGAATTTATTTATTGGAGCTATGCCGAGAATGGCGTGGCCCGCGTGGGCTTCAACCGAGGAAGCTTTCG
>JBEEMM010000133.1:0-4178 GCA_041192685.1 Bacteroidota bacterium
CTTGCCCGAGGTTGGTGTGGGCAGGTCCTCTTTGCGGAACTCGCTGGGCATCACAAAAAACATGGTGGCCGTGTCGCTCAAGTCCATCACCACCGGCGAGGTCATTGCGATTTTCTGGCCTCGGTCGTTCCCACCAAAAATATAGTTGGCGATGACCCTAAATCCGTTGCTCCCTGAATTCTCAAAGGAATTGTCGCTGACCGAGGTTTTGGCTACAATCATGTTGGGGTACTGACGCAGTTCAACGTCGCCGTACTTTTTGAGCACGAGGTAGTTGGGGGTCTCAATTCCTACGGACCTAAAAGAAGCAATGGCAATTCCAATAATTACCACCGCACCAATTGCTATTAGGGTCCACATACGCTTTTTAGTCATTGAATTAGTACTGATGGTTTGAGCTGCGGATTAACAAACCCGGAATAAATGATTTTCTTTAAAAACGCAGGGCGTAGCTGGCCAAGGGAAGAGCAAAGCGTCCTCCCTCAAAAATATAGGCTGCAAATCCATAGTCCCAGGCGTTTCGGGCATTGAGTCTGCGCAAAAAACCCGAAGCAATGCCGAGCTGACTGCCGTATGCCGAGATGAGGTAGTTTTCAGAAACAATCATGTGGCGCTCCGAAATCCTCCGCGAGAAACCCATGGTGACGGTGGGTGTTTGAGCCCATTCAAAGCCCTTTTTCGGTTCCGCCCAAGGTTGCGTTGACAAAGGGCAGCGCAAAGGTAAAACCTTCTGCTAGCCAGGCATTGTAGCCAAAAATCATGGTGCCACCCGTCGCGACGTGCAGGTTGGGTGCCACTTCGAGCCCAACTTTAATGCTGGGGTTGACGTTGATAACTCCAAATAAGTTGAGGAACCAGACCGTTCCTACCGAAGTGGTGACGTACTTGCTTGGGGCATAGGACAGGTTCGCTAGGGCAAAATTGGTATAGAAATAGCGGTCGCCTTTTTGGTTTAGAATGGCCGTTGGCCCATAAAAATAGCGGCCGGCATCGGGGTTTGGGTAGAAGCCCGCAGAGGTAAGCTTAATCTCTTTGGCTGCCTTGACTGCCGCTAAGAGCACCCTGCGCGGACCATAAATGTTGTCGCTAATGTGGATGTAGCTCAGGTCGGCAGAGTCCAATACAGCGGTAATATCATCTCCGTTTCTCAGAGTGAAAACATAGGTCCGGCCTCCAACAAGATTTCGGGCGTCAAAGGTTTGGTCTTTGGATTGGGCATGGCCCTGGTAATTTCCTGCTAAAAAGAAGCATAGGGCTAATGCACAGAGTGTGTGTAAATTCTTCATAAAGGCAAGGTAGTCAAAATTCCGCGTCTTAAAATCCGCACCAGGAGGATTTGCTACTTGGCCCTCGCGACAATGTTGACGTCGCTCACCGTGGTAAGTGAAGAAGTGCTGATTTTTTTGAGTCGCCCCCTCTGCTCAATGAGGTAGAGCTCGTAGCCCAAGTTTTCTAAAAAACTAGCCAGCTCCTCGGGGCTTGAACCTGCGGAGTTGAGGGCCCACCGATTCACCTCAACCAGCAGAATCGGCCGGTCGCGTTCAAGCATTTTGCTCATGCCGGCAAGGGCGCGCATTTCGCATCCCTCAATGTCGAGCTTGATAAAGTCGATCGGGCGTTTAGTGGCGGATTCAAAAGCCTTGCCCGACTCTTTGAGCGGAATGGTGGCCAGCACTTGGTCGTCGTCTGAGGTGCGAAACACCGTGGCGGCCCCCTCGTTGGCAGACTGGCTGCCGGCCTTGGGCAAGTACAAAATCACGTCTTCGTCGGCATCGCTCATGCCAAAAGGGTGCACGGTGGTATTGGCTGATTGTTGGGGGTTGAGGCTCAACACTTCGCGAAGCTGCTCAATCATTTTGGGCGAGGGTTCAAAGGAGTGCACCTCGCCGCTGGGCCCGGCGAGCTTGCTCATCCAAAGAGTGTATTCGCCCTGGTTGGCGCCTAAGTCCGCGCAGACAAAACCCGGACGAATCATGGATTGAAGCACAAAAATTGGGGGCCAGGAGTGTGCTCCGCGCCAAAACATCTTGGCGCCAAGGTTGGTCTGAAGTTCTACTCTAAAGGTCATTCCGCAAAAGCGGTAGGTGGTGAAGCCTTGCTGATCCTGAAGGCTTGAATGCGCTAGGGCCTTGAGCATTTTTGCGGCAAAAAAACCTCCGGGGATTCGGTAGCATCCTCGCGAAAGGGCGGCGGCGGCGTGGGCGAACTTCATGCTTTGGCGTTAATGGTATGGCTATTTCATCGCGCCAAAAAGAGCCTGGCGTCTTGGTGCCGAAGGTACATCTCCGGAATCCCTCTCGCGCCGGGATAGTGCCGTAAATTTCACCCTACACAATTATGAAACGACGTTTTATTCTCCTGCTGCTCGCTGCCCTTGTTTGGACGATTCCTGTGATCGCCATGCTGGTTACCGGCGAGGTGCATTGGAGTCTTTTTGACTTTGCTGCAGCGGCTGTGCTATTGGGTATTGCGGCCCTTTTGGCGGACGCTATTTTGGGGCGTTTTGCCTCGCTCAGGGCGAGAATTACAGCCCTTGCATGCCTGGTTCTCGCCTTCGCCATCGTTTGGGCAGAACTGGCCGTAGGGGTTTTTGGCAGCGTATTCGCTGGGGACTGAAGATCCGAGGCGCTCTCGCGCCGGGAGTTTTTTACTTAAGTTTCAGCAAAAGCTCTTCACTTGACTCAAGCTTTCCGCCCGATTCTGCAATGGCCTGCTTGGCTTGAAGCCGAGCTTCTTTTTTGTTGCCAGAACGCATGAGCAACCAGGCATAGGTGTCTCGGTAGGACGGATCCACTTTGCCGGTCATGCGGGCGCCAAAAACGCGGACCGCTCGCTGCACCAATTCACTGTCTAAGCCCTCAGTCTCGGCGATGGGCCAAATCATGCTGTTGAGCTGGGCCAATTCAAGGCCGGCACCCCAGTCGGATTCCAGCAAGCCCAGCAAATGAGCCCACTCCTTCTTGCGGCTGGCCCACTGAGCCTGAATATTGTTGAGGTCGACATCGGGTCCGCCATGAAGGCTGGCAAACTCCAGCGCCGCGGGCAGTTCAGCCGCAGTGTTTGCGGTCATAATCCGCTTAAAAATTTGGTTTTCAATAAAACTTTGAAAGGCGGACGCTCCGGCGAAGGCCTGCCAGTAGTCCTTATTGGCCACAGCAGCTTCGGCGCGCGCAGGGATGACGCTGCTCAGCGAAAGCACGGCCCACTGGACTTCAGCCTCTGCCGAGGCATGGTCGGTCAGCCACTGCTCAACCTCTTCGGCACTTGGCCCCTTGACGCGCTGCTTGCTGTATCTGTTGCGCACAAAATCCGGAAAATCCGGGCTCGCTTGGTCGGGATTAAAGCCAATACTGCCCTCGCTGGAGTAGGCGTCCTTTTTAATCTTGTCGAGGTAGGCCACCGCATCTTGGTTATAGCCCACATAGTACAATGCCCGCTGAGGGCTGCTGTTGGGGTCATAAAGAACTACCGTTGGGTAGCCCGTGGGGCGGAACCGCATTGCCGCCTCGCCCCCTTCACGCTCGGCGTCGAGCTTGACTGCCACGAGGTAGTTGTTGGCAAAACGGGCCACGTTGAGGTCCTTCCAGGTGGTGGTGTCTTGAACCTTGCACCAGACGCACCAGTCGGTGTAAAAGTCAATGAGTATGGGTTTTTTCTCGGACTTCGCCCGGTCCAGGGCCTTGGCCCAATCGGTTTCGAATTCAATTCCTTGGGCAAGGGCTGCGCTGATCGAGGCGGCTACAAAAAGGGCGGTAAATAATGCTTTCATAAGCCTAAGGTACCAATAATCCAATACGCTTAGACCCCTTAGGGGAATCGTCCAAGTCTATTTTCTAGGACGCTGTAAAAATTGGCAAACTTCAAATTAATCAACCCTTGCTCCAACAACCTGATAGGTGTTGCTAAGCCAGCCTTCCACCTTTCCATTGACTATAATCAAATCAAAATCGATTGTTCGTGATCCTGTTTTTGCGGCTATATAAACAGCATTTCCATTAACCTCGGTACTTAAAATTTCGACAAGATTGAAGTCATTTTTCAGGTTTGAACTGTAGGTGCCCTCTGATTTTGAAATAACAAGGCGGGCACGGACATCGCCGTACCCCGGAATATCCAAGGCCCGCAAGTCATAGGTCCCCATTACATCATCCGTAACTAATACCGAAGGCGCTATTTGA
>JBEEMM010000134.1:0-3606 GCA_041192685.1 Bacteroidota bacterium
CGTTGTCGGTATCCAGGGCCATAGCACGGACTCCTGAAGCATTGCGGCCCATAGGTCGAACCTTCGCTTCAGGGAAGCGAATTGCCTTACCGCTGCGCACTGCCATGACAATTTCATTGGTTCCGTCGGTCAGTCTTGCTTCAAGCAATCGATCGCCATCGCGAACGCCAATAGCATTAATTCCGTTTGCCCTTGGGCGACTGTATGCGTTCAGTGAGGTCTTTTTAATGATGCCCTTTAAGGTACATAGAACCACAAAATTACTGTTCACATAAGCCTCGTCCTTTAAATCTCGAGTATTGACATAGGCTCTGACCTTATCGTCGCTCGGCAAATTGATTAGGTTGACAATGGCCTTGCCCTTACTGGTCCGGTTGCCTTCGGGTATTTCATAAACCCGCAGCCAAAAACAGCGTCCGAGTTCGGTGAACAGGAGCAAATAATTGTGGTTGGTCGCTACAAATACCTGCTCAATAAAGTCCTCGTCCCTAGTGGTAGCTCCTCGAGAGCCTACCCCTCCCCGACTCTGGGTCTTGTATTCTGATAATGCGGTGCGCTTGACGTAGCCTAAATGAGAAATGGTAATCACCACCTCTTCGTCGGCTATCATGTCTTCCATGCGCATGTCTCCTCCGGCAAAATCGATGAGGGTCCTGCGCTCGTCACCAAACTTATCGCGGACTTCAATTAACTCGTCCTTAATAATTTGCATTCTAAGGTCAAGCTCGTTAAGTATGCGGTTGAAGTAAGCAATTTGCTCCATCAACTCGTTGTACTCTGCCTTGAGTTTGTCGCGCTCTAGGCCGGTCAGCTTTTGAAGACGCAGATCGAGAATGGCCTTAGCCTGAAGCTCACTTAATCCGAATTGGCTCATGAGTCCGTCCTTGGCCAATTCCACCGTCTGGCTGGCGCGAATAAGCTTAATTACGGCATCGAGCTGATCGATGGCAATGAGTAAGCCCTCTAGAATGTGCGCACGCTTCTGCGCCTCAGACAGTTCGTACCGAGAACGTCGAACAACTACCTCGTGGCGGTGATCCACAAAGTGCCCAATCATTTCCTTGAGGTTGAGCATCATCGGGCGTCCGTGCACCAGAGCAATATTATTGACGCTAAAGCTGGACTGCAGCTGGGTATACTTGTAGAGTTTGTTGAGCACCACGTTGGGCACCGCATCGCGCTTGCAGACATAGACAATACGCATACCGTTGCGGTCTGACTCGTCTCGAATGTCGGCAATGCCGTCAAGCTTTTTATCGTCGACCAAATCAGCGGTCTTCTTAATCATGTCGGCTTTATTGACCTGATAGGGAATCTCCGAAACAATGATGCAGTCGCGTCCGTTTACCTCCTCAATATGGGCTTTGGCGCGCAGTACAATGCGTCCACGGCCCGTTTCAAATGCCTCGCGCACTCCTTCGTAGCCATAGATGGTACCGCCAGTAGGAAAATCTGGAGCCGAAATATGAGCCATTAAGCCAAGGATATCAATCTCCTTGTTCTCGATATAGGCTATGGTTGCATTGATGGCCTCGGTAAGGTTGTGCGGAGGCATGTTGGTGGCCATTCCCACGGCAATACCAGAGGCTCCATTGACCAAAAGCGCCGGAATGCGGGTTGGCATAACCGTGGGCTCCTGCCTGGAGTCGTCGTAGTTCAGTTTAAAATCAACGGTTTCTTTGTCAATGTCCCGCACGAGTTCCTCCGTGATCTTGCGCATGCGCACCTCGGTATACCTCATTGCTGCTGGCGAATCGCCGTCCATGGAGCCAAAGTTTCCTTGGCCATCTACAAGCATGTAGCGCAAGCTCCATTCCTGGGCCATGCGTACAATGGTATCATAAATAGCGGAGTCGCCATGGGGGTGGTACTTACCCATCACCTCACCAACGACTAGGGCGGACTTTTTATAAGCTTTATAGGAGTGGTTTCCCATCTCATTCATACCGAAGAGCACGCGGCGGTGCACTGGCTTCAGGCCGTCGCGCACGTCAGGGAGTGCACGAGAAACAATTACCGACATGGAGTAGTCGATGTAGGAGGTCTTCATTTCCTCCTCGATGTTTATTGGTATAATGCGTTCGCCTTCGGCCATAATGTCAGTTCGCTGGTGTAATTCCCAAATTTACGATTTTAGAGCGGCTCAATAGTCCGCACTTGGCTAGTTTTTCAGCGCTTTTATGCACATTTTTATGTTTATAAATATGATTTGCACCTTGACTACCTCACTTGGCACAGCATTCGTTACTTTGGAGTCATGGACGAGAATTTTTCACCCCGAGTTAAGGACGTTATAGGCTACAGCAAAGAAGAGGCCTTGCGCCTTGGGCACGACAGCATTGGCACCGAGCATTTGGTGCTCGGCTTAATACGCGAAGGGGCAGGTTCCGCAATTGAACTGCTTCAAATACTTAATATTAACCTTCAGGAGGTGCGCGCCAAGGTCGAGGCTTTGCATCAAGCAATCGAAAATCCGTCGCTAAGCCGCAAGAATATTCCACTGACCCGTCAGGCTGAAAAGGCACTCAAGACCACCTTTTTGGAGGCCAAACTTTACGGTAGCCCGGTAATTCGCACGGCGCATTTGCTGCTTTGCATCCTTCGCAACGACAACGATCCAGTAGCTGCGGTTCTTCGCGGATTCGGTTTAGACTACGAAACCCTCAAAAGCGAATACCAGAATCGGTTTATGGAAGACCGCAAGCCCGACCGTGGCTCTACCAATCCTTCGGCCGCACTTAGTGGCGACGACGAGGACGATGAACCCTTTCGTGCTGGTGGATCAAAGGCCTCAAAACCGAGCGAAAGCAAGAGCAAAACTCCCGTTTTAGACAATTTTGGTCGAGACCTAACCAAGCTTGCCGAAGAAGACAAGCTTGATCCTGTAGTCGGTCGAGAGAAAGAAATTGAGCGGGTTAGCCAAATTCTAAGCCGCCGCAAAAAGAACAATCCCCTACTCATTGGAGAGCCGGGTGTGGGTAAATCCGCAATTGCCGAAGGTTTGGCTCTTAAAATTGTTCAGAAAGAGGTAAGTCGGGTCCTGTTTGGCAAGCGAGTAGTCACCCTAGACCTCGCAAGTCTTGTCGCGGGAACCAAATACCGCGGTCAGTTCGAGGAGCGCATGAAGGCCTTGATGAATGAACTCGAGAAAAACGACGACATCATCTTGTTCATCGATGAAATCCACACCATTGTCGGCGCTGGCGGAGCTACCGGATCCCTGGACGCCAGTAATATGTTTAAACCGGCCTTGGCCCGTGGTGAAATTCAGTGCATTGGAGCGACCACCTTTGACGAGTACCGTCAGTACATCGAGAAGGACGGAGCGCTTGAGCGCAGGTTTCAAAAAGTTTTGGTGGACCCCCCTAGTCCAGAGGTTACCCTCCAGATCCTGCAAAACCTCAAGCCGAAGTACGAGGAGCATCATAACGTTACGTACACCGACGAAGCCTTGGCGGCCTGCGTAGCCTTGACGGTCCGGTACGTTCCCGATCGGTTCTTGCCCGATAAGGCAATCGATGCCTTGGACGAATCCGGAAGCCGAGTGCACCTTGGCTCCATCAGTGTTCCGCAAGGGGTCCGAGAGCTCGAAGAACAGCTCGAAGA
>JBEEMM010000135.1:0-3591 GCA_041192685.1 Bacteroidota bacterium
GCCTGGGCAAACTGCTCCATCAGCAGCGAAACCGGCCATTGGCGCTCGTTGTAGCTCACTACGGCTCCCGGAAAAATTTGCTGCGTCTTCACGCCGTCGGCCTCTTGAATTTCAAGCTGAATCGCTCCGAGGCCCAGGTTTTGAAGCTGGGTGTAGGTATCCCTGCGAACCTGAGGATCGGAGTTCTCCGACGGGTTAATGAGCTCATAGCGGACTTTTCCGTTACGGGCGCGGAACTCGTCAAGCAGCCTAATGGTCTCGGCCTGCAGGCGCTGGAATCCCGAAGGAAAGTCACCCTCAAGGTAGACCGTGACGAGCAAGGGCTCCTTGACCTGGGTCAGGAGTTCTTCCGTCGCATCGCTTAGGCTGTAGCGCTGGTCGGCAGTGAGGTCGAGGCGCAAAAAAATGGGCCGGAAGGTAGAAAGAGCCACTGCCGCGAGGGCTAGCGCAATGGGCATCGCATTGCGGAGGTTCTTAAGGGGCTCGAGCAGCAGTCTCGCTCCGGCCAAGAAGGCCGCGGTGAGTCCGCCAAAATAGATGAGGTCGTTGGCGTCAATTACCCCCCTGCTCATGGAGGTGTAGTGCTCGCTAATGCCCCATTGCAGCAGGTAAAGTCCGCGATTGGCAAGACTGGGAAGGTCCACAAAGGCATCAAAGCCGGCGTACATGGCAAGGCTGCCCGCGGCTCCGCCCACAAAGGCAACGATGGAGTTGTCGGTGCTCGCGCTGAACATCAGTGAAATAGCCAAATAGGAACCCCCTAAAATCAGAAGGCCCAGGTAGGACCCGGCGGTACTGCCCAAGTCGAGGTTGCCCACGGGATTCCCGAGAACATAGAGGGAAGCGGCGTAGAGTAGGGTGGGGAGCAGGGCCAACACGAGCAGGGCCATGCCGGCCAGCCACTTGCCCAGCACAATGTTCCAGGTGCTCAGGGGTTTGGCGCGGAGCCAGTCCAAGGTTCCAGCGCGTCGTTCTTCGGCCAGCATGCGCATCGCCAGGGCGGGAATCAAGAACAGAAATACCCAAGGCGAGAGCATAAAGAGTCCGTCCAGTTGGGCATAGCCGCTGTCGAGCAGGTGAAAGCTCCCGGGCATAAGCCATAAAAAAACAGCATTAAGTCCGAGATAAACGCTTAAAACGAGCACCCCCGTGGCTGACTGAAAGAAGGAGGCGAATTCGCGGCGGGCTAGACTGAGCATGGATGTTCCGTAATGAGGTGGCAGGACCAAGCGCGCGCGGGAGCGTCGAACCAAGCCTTTAGCGTGGCCCAAATTTCGGCAAAAGTGGCCGATTGACGATAGCCTTCGAGAAAATCCTCGTTTTCCCATTGGCTGTAGGTAAAGTAGCTCCCGTCCTGGGCGCGCAGCCACTGGACGCTCAGGCATCCGGCTTGCTCGGCAACGATGCGGATCTTTTGCGCCACATAGGCTTCAAATTCCGCGCGGTGCGGCGAGGCAACCTGCAGGTGAACGATGCGGGTTAATGGGTGCGAACCGCTCACAGGGCACGGAGTTCTATGGCGTCTCCGGCCTGCACGCCAAGAAGACGGGCGGCCGCAAGGGCCTTGTCGCCGCTGCCCTCGTTCATTCCGATTTCGAGGTAGCCGTAGCGGTTGTACCTAAAATACAAATCTCCTGCGGTGAGCCGGTTGAGGCCCCACCATTTGCTTACTTTTTGCCCGCGGATGCTCGTTTCAATCGGCCGAGAATAGGACCAACGCTGAATCCATTCTTGGTCCGCGTCGGTTACCAGCTGGCCGAAGTGGTCTACAAACTGTACGTGAATAAGGGCGCTATTCTCGCTGCGGACCTCAGGGTGGAGCGTGGCCATTCGAGTCCAATCGCTTGCTGGGGGGCCGAGCAGGCTGGGGCTGCCTCCGTCGAGAAGGTGCGCCGCCGCAGCGGCTAGTAATGCTTCTGCGCTGGTGCAGTCCAGACGGTTTTTAAGGTCGATCAGAACTCGAGAACTTGGCTGCAGGTCGGGCCGAAGCATGGAGAACAGCCCATTGTCCAGGCCCAAGAAGTGATGTCCGTCTATGAAGCAATAGATAAGAGGCTTTTCAGGCCAAAAGATGCTGTCGACCAGCACAAGGTGAATGCTGCCCGCAGGAAAATCACGGTAGGCTCCGCGCAGAATGTAGGCGGTCTCGTTGAGGTTGCCCGCCTGAATGCTATGGGTCAAGTCTACGACCGGAGCAACCGTGCCGGTTTGGAGCATTTCGCCATAAACACGTCCGCGCAAGCCGGCGGCGTCGGGATCGCGCCAACCGTAGTCGGTGGTGAGTGTGATGACGGCCATAGATGTACCTTTGAAGCTGTAAAAGTAATGGAGCGCACCGTCCAACTCGATGACGTCGACCCCCGAGTTCTGTACGGGGAGCAGAATGCCCTGATGCGACAGCTGGAGTCCTATTTTCCCAAGCTGAGCATCATGGCTCGCGGCGACCTGATAAAATTCAGCGGATCCCCCGAAGACATTAGTGTTTTTGAAGAAAAACTCGACCTGCTGCTGCGGCACGTTCGCAAGTTTAACGTACTGACCCTGCCCCAGATGGAGCGCATTGTGCTCGACGACAAACCCTCTATTTTGAAGGGAATGAGCGAGGGCGACTTGGTTATTGTGCACGGCGTCAACGGCCACGTCATCAAGGCGAGGACTGCCAACCAGCAGCGCATGGTGGATGCCGTCGGGGCCAACGACCTCACTTTTGCCATGGGTCCCGCTGGAACCGGCAAAACCTATACGGCCGTGGCTTTAGCCGTGCGATCCCTTAAAAACAAAGAAGTCAAGCGACTGATACTCACCCGCCCGGCAGTAGAGGCTGGCGAGTCCTTGGGATTTTTGCCCGGAGACATGAAGGAAAAGCTGGATCCCTACATGCAGCCGCTCTACGACGCCCTGCGCGACATGATTCCGAGCGAACGCCTCCTGCAGTACCTCGAGAACGGCACCATCGAAATCGCGCCCCTGGCCTACATGCGCGGCCGTACCCTGGATCGAGCCTTTGTGATTCTCGACGAGGCCCAAAACACGACGGCTTCGCAGATGAAAATGTTTTTAACCCGCATGGGGCCGTCGTCAAAATTCATTGTTACCGGCGACCCTTCGCAGACCGATTTGCCGCCGCGCGCAAGCTCAGGCCTCCCCAACGCCTTAAAGCTCTTGGCCAATGTGGAAGGCATCGGACGCGTTGAGCTGGACGGCCGCGACGTGGTCCGCCACCCCTTAGTGCGCAAAATAATTGCCGCTTACGACGGGCAACGCAATCAGGCAGCCTTGGCGCCCAAAGGGGCTAAGCTTGAGAGCCGTCCGCCAGAACCTACTAATCCATAATCTATGGCCCTGCTCCATTCTGAATTTCACTTTACCGGCCAGGAGTCGGTCTACCATGGCAAGGTGCGCGACGTCTACCGCCTATCGAGCGGACTTTTAGTGATGGTCGCCTCGGACCGAATTTCGGCTTTTGACGTCGTGCTGCCACAGGGCATACCCCACAAGGGGCAGGTTCTGAACCAGATGGCAGAGCATTTTCTCAAGGCTACCGAAGACCTTGTGCCCAACTGGCGCATGGCAAGCCCCGATCCCGTAGTC
>JBEEMM010000136.1:0-3568 GCA_041192685.1 Bacteroidota bacterium
AATATTGTCTGCGGAGCCGCCAATGTGGCCCAAGGCCAAAAGGTGGCGGTCGCCATGGTTGGAGCCGAGCTCCACCCCTGGGGCAGCGAAAGCGCATTGGTGATTAAAAAGTCCGCGCTGCGTGGCGAAGCCTCCGAAGGCATGATTTGCGCCGAAGACGAGCTTGGCATTGGCAGCAACCACGACGGAATCATGGTGCTTAGCCCTGATGCTCCGGTGGGCCAACCTATGGCCGAATACCTTGGTCTGGAGAGCGTTAATGTCCTCGAAATCGGCTTAACTCCCAATCGCATGGACGCCATGAGCCACTACGGAGTGGCCCGCGACCTGCGCGCCTCCATGCTCCGCGACGGCCTTGACGTGCTTTGGACCGAGCCGACCACCGTGGACCTCAGCGCAGTCAAAACCGGCGCCACTCGCTTGACTTTAAGCGACTCGCATTCCTGCCCGCAGTACGGAGCCCTCAAAATCTCTGGCATCCTTGGCAACCAGGCTTCGGCCGAACCGATTCAGCAGCGACTCAGGGCCCTTGGATTGAATCCGATTAATGCCCTGGTCGACGCCAGCAACTACGTGATGCATGCGCTTGGCCATCCGCTTCACTGCTTTGACGCCTTAGCGGTACAGGGCGAAATCACCGTTCGCCGTGCCCATGCCGGCGAGAAGCTCACCACCCTAGACGGCGTAGAGCGCGCTTTGCATGCTGAGGACCAGGTAATTGCCAACGGCACTGCCGCAATGTGCCTGGCAGGAGTTTTTGGAGGCCAGCAATCGGGAGTCTCGAGCAGCACCACCTCGGTGGTCGTGGAATCGGCCTGGTTTGACCCCGTGGTAACCCGGGCCATGGCGCGCCGGCATGGACTCCACACCGACGCCAGCTTTCGCTACGAGCGAGGCGTAGACCCCGCGATGGGCCTGCCTGCCCTTGAGCTTTTTTGGACCCTCATCGAGGCCCAGTTTCCGGAGGCCAAGATCGAAGGACTCGATTGGATTCGTGCAGCGGACTCCCGCTTTCAACCTACCGTTATTGAGGTTTCGATGGACCGAATTGCCGAGCTTTTAGGCGACCGCCTGCCCGACGAAGCCTGCGCAAGCATCCTGGAGTCCCTGGACATTGCGGTGGTCAAGCAAAACGGCCCCCTTTGGACCCTGAGTCTGCCGGTATACCGTTGGGACGTTCGCCGCGAAGCCGACGTCGCCGAAGAACTTTTGCGAATTTGGGGATTCAACAACCTTGCAGAGCCCGAGGGCATGCGCGTACGCAGCCAGCCCGAAGCACGCCGCAACGCCGAATCACTGCGGCGCATCGCTGCCGACTATCTCGTCGCCCATGGATTAAACGAGGTGATGAATCTTTCGCTCACCCGCCTATCCTGGTTCTCCAACCATCCGAGCATTCCCGCCGACGAGGTAGTGCAGGTGCTGAATCCGCTAAGCCAGGACCTAGGAGTAATGCGTCCGACCCTGCTCTACAGCGGGCTGGAGACCATTGCCTACAACCTGAAGCGCCAAGAAGAACGCCTGGCTATTTTTGAGTTCGGACGCCGCTACGGTCAAAATTCCGAGGGGCGCTACGAGGCCGGCGAACTGGGCATTTGGCTTTGCGGAACCTACCCGGACGCACACTACTCGCGCCCCAACGCGAGTGCCAACTTTGGCATACTCAAGGGCCTTGTCTGCGGACTGCTGCAGCGCCTTGGAATTTCGTTCACCGAAGTCCCAGGAACCGATGTGGCCGGATTTTGGGCCAGCCGCCTGGACCTAGTTGGCTCGAATGGTGTCGCGCTCGTTTACCTCGGATGGCCCGACGCTCATGCCCTTGCCGCAACAGACGTCGACAAGCCCGTGCTCGCCGCCCTCGTGCAGTGGGACGCCGTGGTCGAAGCCGCCCAAAAGGTGCGTACCACGTACGTCGAGCCGCCAAAGTTCCCAAAAATGGTGCGCGACCTCGCTTTGGTGGTTCCCATTGGTACCGCCTACGGCACTTTGGTTGAAGGTCTTCAGTCGGCGCCGGTAAAAACTTTGGAGTCCGTGGAGCTTTTTGACGTGTACCAGGGCAAGGGCCTTCCCGAGGGAAGCATGTCCTATGGCGTTCGTCTGACCTTCAGAGATGCGAGTAAAACCCTTCAGGACCAACAGGTTGAGGGCACCGTAAAGCGCATGCTTGAAGGCGCTGAAAAGCACTGCGGAGCCAAGCTTCGCTAGAGCAGCCCGGAGCTAAAATTTACTTGGTTTCGCTAAAATTCAGCGCGTTATCGTAGATATCGCGGTAGTGCTCGACCGTTCCCCAATCTTGGTCGTCGACGCGAATGGAGCCCTTGGTGACGTGACCTAGTAGGTCAAACTCAACCGCGTTGCGCATCATGCTGTCTACAAAGCGGTCGTCATGGTCGGGATGAACGGTAACGACGATGCGGCTTTGGCTCTCGCCAAACAAAAAGGCATCCGGGCGAATCTCGCCGTCGGACGTGAGGTCAAAACCGAAGTCTCCGGCCATGGCCGACTCCATTAGCGCAACAAAAAGTCCGCCCTCTGAAGCATCGTGGGCCGAGGCAATCAATCCTTCGCGAATGAGTTCTGCAACCTGGCGCTGCACCAGGTACTCCTCGTCGAGGTCAAAATAGGGCGCTGGCGATGCCGTGACGCCCTGAAGGTGAACAAGGTACTGGCTCGAGGCCAGGTCGTTGCGGCTGGTTCCAATGAGGTAAATCAGGTCGCCCTTGGCCTTGAAACCCAGGGTGGTCACGTGCTTGACGTCGTCCACCAAACCAATCATGGCAATGGTCGGGGTCGGGAAGACCGGCTCTATCCGGTCGCCCATGGCAGTTTGGTTGTAAAAACTAACGTTCCCGCCGGTGACGGGGGTCTGAAACTTCAGGCAGGCCTTGCTCATGCCCTTAATGGCGCCCACAAACTGCCAGTAAACCTCTGGATTGTAGGGGTTTCCAAAATTCAGGCAGTTGGTGATAGCGCTGGGGCTTCCACCCGAGCAAACGATGTTGCGGGCGCTCTCGGCCACGGCAATCATGGTGCCCACTTCGGGGTCTGCGTGCACGTAGCGGCTGTTGCAATCCACGGTCATGGCCAGGGCACGGTTGGTTCCGCGCAGGTTGACTATCGAGGCATCGCTGGGGGCATTCGTGGAGCGGTTGATGGTTCCGACCATGGAGTCGTACTGCTCATAAACCCATTTCTTGGAAGCAATATTGGGCAGAGCCATCATTTGTGATGCAATGGATTTGAGGTCTGTGGGCACTGGCACCGAATCGACAGCAAACTTTTGGTACTCCGCATAGTAGGCCGGCTCCGACCACTCGCGGTGGTAGACCGGTGCGCCTCCGCCCAGAACCAGGTGCTCGGCAGGCAGGTCGCCGACCAGCGCTCCGTGCCAATAGTACTGCACGTTGGGCCCTGCAGTTACCTCGCCGATCAGGGCACAGTGAATGTCCCACTTGCTAAATATGGCTTCCACCTCAGCCTCACGGCCCTTTTGAACCACTACGAGCATGCGCTCCTGCGATTCCGACAAAAGAATTTCCCAAGGGTGCATGCCCGTTTGGCGGGTCGG
>JBEEMM010000137.1:0-4110 GCA_041192685.1 Bacteroidota bacterium
CGCTGTGGCTTTACGCCCTGCTTCACCAAAATTTTAACTACGCTTGTGGCGCGCATAACCGAGAGGTCCCAGTTGTCTTTGACGGCAGTCTTGCCATTGAATTCGTCGGAGTCCGTGTGGCCCTCTACTGCTATTTTCAGGTCCTTGTTTTCGTTGAGCACCTTGGCAAGCTCCGACAATGCACTGGAGCCGTCGGGCTGCACATCCCATGAGCCACTTGCAAACATGAGGCGGTTGTCTAGCGAGACGTAAACCTGGCCGTTGCGCATCGATACGGTGAGGCCCCTGTCTTTGAAGCCCAAAAGGGCGTCCGCCAGGCGCTGGCGGAGGTAGGCAGCTGCGCTGTCTTTGCGGCTAATTAGGCTTTGGAGCTCTGCCACGCGCTGCTCCCGAAGCTTGAGGGCCTCCTCAAGGCCCGTCAGGCGGTCTTGCTCGCGCTTGAGCGAGTCTTCTTTGGCTGCCAGGCGGACGGCTAGGCCCTCCATGCGCTCCAGCATCGTCTTGTTCTCGGCCAAATTCTGCTGCACCAAGCGGCTGTTGTTCTGAAGGGCATACTCGTAGTTGGAATTCAAGTCCCGGTAGGCTCGCTGCAATTTGCGCGACTCCACTCCGAGCGCTGTGGTGTCCTTAATGGCCATATCCAGGGCCGCTAGGGCCTTGGCTTTTTGGGCATCGCTCTCGCTGGCAGAAATCCGCGCCCGCTCGGCCTCGACCTTAAGCGCCTCTGCGCGTTGAACCGAGGTGTCATAGGATGACTGCAGTTCGCTGTACTTTTTGGGAGAAACGCAGGCGCTGAGGAGCGCGATTGCGGCTAGGGCCGCGGCAGTGTGAATACGCATAATACGAAGGTAGTTAACTCCAACGGAGTCGCATGGCTGCATGATCCGAAAATCGAGCCAAACCGTCGTAGGAGGCATCCAAAACCCGTTCAGGGGCATTAGTTATCCAGTGGTCAATGCGCCAGCCTTTGTTGCGGTCCCGTGACCCAGAGCGCGGACTCCACCAGCTGTAGACCTCCCGCTCGCCCCGATGGCCCAGGCGAAAGGCGTCGTGCCAACCCTTTAAAGCAATGCCATCAAACCATTCGCGCTCCTCGGGGCTAAAGCCGGGCTTGCCGTCCAGGCGCAGGGGGTCGTGCACGTCGATGGCCTCCGGCGCTAAATTCAAGTCTCCGCCGAGCACCACGGTACCCGTCTGGCGCGCAAGCCACTGCCCGAGATGGCTTAATGCTTGAAGTTTAAGTTCTTGACGCGCTGGCTTGGAGCTGCCTGAGGGGAGGTATGCATTGAGCCAAATTTGGTCGTGCACGTTGATGGCGACGTAGCGCCCTTCGCCAATTAGGCCTTCGGGCAGGCTGGGCACCTCGGCCTCGGGCCACTGCGAACGGCTTAAAATAGCCACCCCGCTGTAGCCAGGTCGGTCGGCCAAAGAGGCCTTTACTGCCCAACCTTCAAGGGCTGATTCTATGGCCCCGAGGTCGTTCCATTGGAGTTCCTGCAAAAAAACAAGGTCCGGATTCTCGGCATCAAGCCAAGCACCCAGACCCTTGCGCAATGAGGCCCGAAGCCCATTGGCATTGAGGCTTATCGCCTGCACTTCCTAGTTCAGCACCAAGGTTGAAGTGCCAATCTTGGCGTTGTCGCTGAACACCTCGACCGTGTAGGTGCCCGGCTTGAGCGTCGACGTCAAATCAAAGGCGGCGCAGCTTTGAACCTGCTTTCCCTCGTAGGTGATGTCGGTCTTGGCTGAGAAGTAGATGGTCTCGGAACCTACCTTCATGGAGCGCTCCTCGCTTTGGCTAGGCAAAACCCGACCGTCTGGAGTGTTAATGCGCATGTACACTGTGCGCTTTGAGGTTTCTGCAATGGCATTCTGGGCCACCGTGAAGCAGGCCTTAATGCGGTTTGCTTTTCCGGCTGATGCTGTGGGCTTCTCTACCCCCTTAGCATTAAGCGATACGGCATTGGCCTCTAGCGCCGACAATTGAAGCTTGAGGGCGGTGGTAACCTTGCCGCTGAGGTTGGTGTTCTGCGTATTCAACTCGGCATTCTTGACTTGCTCGTTGCCCAACTCATTGTCTACAAGGCGCTTTGCTTCACCCAATATAGCATAAGCCTTATTGACGGAGTCCACTTGGCTGGTAAGGCGGGCCACCGACTTGCGCAGGTCGTTCACCTGGATGCGGTACTTGGCCAACTCCGATTGCGAAGCATTCTTCAGGCTGGTGATTTCTTCAATCGTGGCGTTGAGGCGAGACGTCTCGGCGATGATGTAGCTGTTCATGCTGTCGTTTGCCGCAACCTGACCAATCAAATCGCGCTTGTACTCCTCAAGCTCGCTTACCAGAATGGATTTTTCTTCTTCAAGGTCTTGCACTGCCGTGTTGCGGTTCAGGGCAAAGAAACCAATGGCCAAAATCACTGCGATTAGAAGGCCGATAACTGTTTTTTGTCGTTTAGAGGACGATTCGTTGCTCATGGTAGTTAGAATTTGCACAAATGTACCACATTCTAAGAAGCGCACTATCTGCATCACTGCCGCTCCCCTGCGCAGCATGCGGCATGCTCGTTCTTCAAAGCAGCACTCCCCTCTGTGCGGCCTGCTGGGCGGGCATCTACCTCGGAGGCCACCCTAAACCCGTAAGCCTGTCGTTCAGCCAATGGGGCTGGTCTTGGCTTCCTTTTGAACTAAGCGTAGTCCGGCAGAGTATGGCTGCCCTAAAGTTCAGGGGCAGGGCGGACCTTGGCCTGTTGTTGGGGGCCGCAATGGCTCAAAACCTCGAGCGTCCCGAGGTTGACCTGATCGCCCCCATTCCCTTGACCATGCAGCGCCGCTACTCCCGAGGCTACAACCAAGCGGAGCGGATTGCCCAAGGCCTTGGCCGGGTCTGGGACTTGCCCGTGGCAGAAGACCTTTTGTCGCGACCGTCAACGTGGAATACGCTGCTGGTGCCCAAGCAATCATCGCTGAGCAGAGCCAAGCGCAGCCGCATCTATGGCGCTTACGACATTCCCGAGCCCGACCGATGGAGAGGGCTCCGCGTTGCCCTTGTCGACGACACCCTGACTACCGGGAGCACCCTAAATGCTGCGGCCGAGGTCTGCATTAAAAAAGCCAGAGTAGCGGCAATTATACCGCTAACCCTGGCCTATGCTTCGCGCCGGGCAACCTAGTACCCTACACTTTATCTAGCGCCTTGCGCGTTATCTAGCGCTCGATCACCACGCGCTGCACTCCAATGGAATCCTCGGTTTGCACCTCAAGCAGGTAGATGCCCGAGGCGAGTCCGCGCAGGTCAAGGTCAAGGGTCGAAGTGCCGGCATTGAATTGACCCTTGGTCCAAGACAGCTGCGCTCCGGTTAGTGAAAGCACCCGTACCTCTGCAGTTCCCGCAGTGGGCATTGGGAACTCGACGCGAACCAATCCGCTTGTCGGATTAGGGAAGACGCGCATGCTGCTCAAGAGGTTGTCACCAAGCCCGACACTAAAGTTGAGCGTTGCATTCGCCGACCCACAGTCATTGGTCGCCGTAACGACTGCCGAGGCAGGGCCGTTGGTTCCAAAGTGGCGCTGCCCCCGTTGCTAAAGGCCCAACTCACTGCAGTGGCATTGGCTACCGTTGCATTGAACTGAATCGTTACTGGGTTCAATGAAAGCACGGAGTAGCTCGCACTTACCGTAGGCAAGGGGGCGTTGGCAGTCGTTACCGACGCGGGCGAAGACCATGGACTGGTTCCGCTGCTGCAGACCGACTGCAAGTAAACATGGTAGGCCGTATTGGGCAGAAGTCCGGTCAAAACAGTGGATCCACCCGCAATGGCCGAGACCAGGGTACCCGAGCCTGGGGTGAAGCCGGCAAGGCCGTACTCCACGTTGCTGCTGACCGCGGAACTCGCTGGGGTCCATGCTACCGTGGTGCTGGTGCAGGTGGTACTGCCCGCTGCATTGACCCCTACCGGAACGGCGCAGGGTGAGCATTGAGCGACAAAGCTGTTCCAAGAGCTTCCAGAGATCAAGGTCGAGTTAAAGGGCATGGTCGAGAGGGTGTCGCCAAAGGGTCCCACCAAATCAAAGCCCATCTCACCAGGATACGATCCTGCACTAGTAATC
>JBEEMM010000138.1:0-3481 GCA_041192685.1 Bacteroidota bacterium
TTGGTTCCCACGAACTCCTGGGGCGTGTATCGGTAGCCTGCAGAGCCGCGGTACTGCAAAAATCCGCCCAGCCCCCGCAGGGAAATGCCGGCAATGCGAAGCGAGGTGTCGGCCTGAAAAAACCAGCTGGAATTAACGTTCCAAGGGCGATCCCAGGCCAGGAACTGCTCTCGGCTGAGCGGAACCTCGCCGGTCTGCTCAATTTGCAGGGCGGACTCTCTTGCGCTGTTGGATTTGCCCCGAGCGGACTGAAGAGAAGTATTGGCTACCCAACGGGTCCAGGGATTGAGTTGCCATTCTATGCCCAATTCCACGCCCTGAATACGAGCATAGTCTTGGTTGATGTACATGGTCTTGGTGACCGGCCGGCCCGTAGCATCGGTAACAAATACCCGCCGCGAAACGATGTAGTCAAATCGGTTGGAGTTGTAGGCCCCAAAGGTTGCCCCAAAAGACCGGCTGAATGCCGCTTTGTAACCCACCTCGTAGGCCACGTTGACTTCAGGGTCGAGATTGGGGTTGCCCAGAAAGCTCAAGAAACTGCGGTCTTGGTAAATCGGGTCGAGTCCGGCGTAGGTAAAGCGCGGATGCGGGAGCCGCATGCTGTGGCCGTAGTTGAAGTAGAGCACATGGTTGGGCGTCACCGGGAAGGTCACGTCGAGACGCGGCAGCAGACGTGCCTTCCATCGAAGCCCTGCCATACCAATGGTTTTGTCGAGGTAGTCGGCCCTGACGGCATCGACTACGGGCGAGTTTGGATCAGCAATGGCTTGGTCCGCAAAGGTTCCGGGTGCCCACATGTTCATGCGCAAACCCAAGGTTGCCTGCAGCCCCTTGTAGGTAATTCGGTCCTCTACGAAAGCTCCAAGTTCTCGGGGCCGAGCCTTCCAAATGTCGTTGGAGGAACCAATAGAAATTGATTCGGTCGAGGTGCTGTCGTTGAGTTTGATGGGAGCACCCACCCATGGAGCAGTCACGTCGACCCACTGGAATTCGTTCCATTGGTTTTCGGTGCCCATGGCAATTTTGTGAATTCCGCCCGCGGGATAGTAGTTGGCCTTAATCCGCAGGGTGTACTCCTCTACGTAGTGGTCGTGCCAGGTTGGAGCGATGCCGCCGTTGTTGTAGAGTCCGTCCCCAGGCCTGATGTAGACGGTGCCCGAGGGGTCGCCGGGGTTAAATACGCTAATCGGGTAGGAAGCAATATTGGCTTCATCCAAAATTTCATCGACCGTTTCTTGGCGAAAGGGTCGCCCGTTGGCGTCCGCCCTTAGGTTGGTGAAGAGCCGGCCCGCGTTGAGGCTCAAGCCCCACTTTGGCCCAAAGATCTGCTGAAATCCCAGCACGGTAAGGTTGGACTGGTGGGTGTAGGTGGTTGCACGATCCAAATCCTTGCTTCGAATGTATTGGTACCCTGGGGTGAGCAGCGCGTCGAGCCCTACAATCTGAAGGCTCCGCGTGTTTTGGTTGATGTTCAGGGAGTGCTGGTTGCTCAGGGTGAATTTTGCGCCCTTCCATGCTTTGAGTCCGAATTTCAGGGAATGCGACCACTGGTTATCTTGACGTGGGGCCCAAATCGAGTCGTTGGCCTTAAAAAGCGAGGAATGCAGCTGGCGCGCTACCGTAGGGAAGTAGGTATCGCTTAGGTCCACCGAGGCACTGGTAAACAGGGTCAAGCGCTTGTTAGTGAATGGAACGGGCGTGGAAAGGGTGGCTTCGCCTCGGTCGGTAAAAAAGCTGCTCTCTGCCGTCGGCTGGCCTAGGTAGTCCCGTTGCCAGCGACCTGAAACCTCTAAATGGTCTCCACCTTCGCGGATTTGCGTACTCACCACGCCGCTGGACCCGCCACCGAATTCGGCACTTGCTCCACTGGTGGTGACCTGAATGCTCTGAATCGCAGAAGACTGCACGTTTACTCCAAAGCCCGTGCCCGCCAAGGGATCCTGGGCGCTGATTCCGTCGACCAGGTACTCGGTTTCGTACACCCTTGCTCCTCGAATTTGCAGTCCGTCGGTGGTCTTGGTTACTCCCGCTTGCGTAGCCACAGCGTCTTCTACGTTGCGGACGTTCATTTGGCGCAGTTCATCAATGCCGATGAGCCGCTCGCTGCCCGCTCGCTCTAGGTCAACGGCGGTCTTCTTGCCCACCACGGTAACCGTTTGCAGCTCGTTAATGTCGCTTGAAAGCTTTACTTCAAGTCTAGTCGTTTGACCAAGTTGAATGCGTACCCCGTTTATTTGCTTGGCTCCGTAGCCCATCATTTGCACCTTGACGCTGAATTCACCCACCGGCACGTTGGTCAGCACAAAAGCTCCGTTCGCGTCGGTCACTGTACCGAGGTAGGTGCCCACCATTGTCAGCCCTGCGCCCGGGAGCACCTCGCCGGTTTCGGCATCGCGCACCGACCCACGGAGTGTTCCGATTTTTTGTGCGGAACCCTCAATGCTCCCCAAAAGGGCGAGTACGGTTAGGGCTTTATAGACCAAATTCATTGATCAGTACTTTTTGAAGGAGGCCCCTGCGAAGCAACCCGCCCTGGGCGTCGAGTCGGTGCAAATCAAAGGATAAAAAAACCGTTTGGACGGCGCCCTGTCGGCGTCGCAGCGCACCCATAAGGTTGTCGCCCTGCCAGCCAGAGAGTTTGGTGAGTTGCCCGCGGTACAAGGCTTCGGCATCGGCACTCGCCACCATCGGAGTAATTCCAATAAGAATGTTCGACGACTTTAAATTGGGGAATCCGGCCTGTTGGGCCACCAGCGCCGAATCCATAACCAAGCGCACCTGACCGGTGCTGGCCACCAAGCCGTCGATGGGGAAGGTGCCGACCAGGTCGGTTAGGTCCGAAGTGCTGCTGAACGAGGTGCTCACCATAATCTTGCCCCCTGCCTCGCTAAACCGCTGAACGGCAGGACCCATGTGAGCAAGCGGAAGCTTGGTCAGCCCCGTTTGGGGGTCCAGCATGACCGACGAGGCAGAGTATACCACCAAGGCCTCATAACCCCGTAGCGTGTGTCGAAACCCAGGATTCCAGGACCGCGGACGCTCTAATCCACTGTTGCTGAGCAGGTCAATAAGGTCGTATTCCAGTCCAAGGGCGGCCAAGTCGTCGGCCCATGCAGCGTCTGCCGCTCCGCTGTGGCTTGCGACTACCAGCAGGCTTGACCGAGGCATTCGCACCGTCACGGCGACCGAGGTGTCGGCCTCAGACCAGGCACCGGCAAGGTCTTTAGCGCGAACTTCCATTATGCTGGGCCCGGCAGTGTCGAGCACGTAGCCCCAATTTGCGGCAGCAACTTCTTGGCTTCCGTAGTAGAGCGAGGTACTGCCGTTTGCCGTGAGCACGAGGCTCAGCAGTTTCTGGTTTCGGTCTATGGGCCGCCAACTGCCGCCGTTTACCCGAAGCTCCACGTCGGTAATGCTCTCCGCCCCGTCGGGGTCGCTGGCGTTCCACTGAAAAGTCAGAGCGTTCCAAACCGGAGCG
>JBEEMM010000139.1:0-3477 GCA_041192685.1 Bacteroidota bacterium
AACCGCGGCGATAAAATTGACCGCACGACCGCAGACCAGGTGGCAACCGCCATGAAGGCGTGGTCCATCTCCAAGGGCGCTTCGCACTACACCCACTGGTTTCAGCCCCTGACCGGTGCTACGGCAGAGAAGCACGATGCCTTTTTTGAGCCTACGGAAGACGGCTACGCCATCGAAAAGTTCAATGGTGGAATGCTAGTGCAGGCTGAGCCGGATGCCTCAAGCTTCCCGAACGGAGGAATTCGCAATACGTTCGAAGCTCGTGGATACACGGCCTGGGATCCGACCTCGCCTGCCTTTGTTTTGGCTGATACCCTTTGCATTCCCTCGGTATTTGTGGCCTACACGGGCGAGGCCTTAGACAACAAGACACCCTTGCTTCGTTCGCTTCAGTCCATTGACCAGGCGGCCACGGCGGTGTGCCAGTACTTTGATAAGAACGTAACCAAGGTTCATGCAACCTTAGGTTGGGAGCAAGAGTACTTTTTGATTGACGATGCCCTCTTTCACGCTCGTCCGGATCTGGTTATGACGGGCCGTACGCTGGTTGGCCATTCCCCTGCCAAGGGCCAGCAGATGGAGGATCACTACTTTGGCAGCATCCCGGAGCGCGTGATTCAATTCATGAGAGAGATTGAATACGAGAGCCATTTGCTGGGGATTCCGGTAAAAACCCGCCACAATGAGGTGGCTCCAGGTCAGTTTGAGTTTGCTCCCATCTTTGAGGAGGCCAACGTAGCGGTGGACCACAACTCGCTATTTATGGATTTGCTCGCCAAGGTTGCTGCCCGCCACAACTTTAGGGTATTGCTGCACGAGAAGCCCTTTGCAGGCGTAAACGGTTCCGGAAAGCACAACAACTGGTCGCTGGCTACCGATACAGGCATCAATCTTTTGGCTCCTGGAGCAACGCCCAAGCGAAACCTGCTCTTTTTGAGCTTTTTTGTATCGACCATAAAGGCCATGCACGATAGGGCAGACCTGATTCGAGCCGCCATTGCCTCGGCCAGCAACGACCATCGCCTGGGAGCCAACGAGGCCCCACCAGCAATTATTTCGGTATTTATTGGCAGTCAGCTGACCGAAGTGCTTGACGAACTCGAGAAACTCGACGGCGGCAAGTTGTCTCCCGAGAAAAAAACGGACCTTAAGCTCAATGTGGTGGGCAAAATCCCCGAAATTCTTCTCGACAATACCGACCGCAACCGCACCTCGCCCTTTGCCTTCACGGGCAATAAGTTTGAGCTTCGCGCCGTGGGCTCCTTGGCAAACTGTTCGCATGCCATGACGACGCTCAACCTCATGGTCTCTGACCAGCTTCGGCAGTTTAAGATTGACGTTGACGCCCAGATTGCGGGAGGTCTTAAGAAGGACGATGCCATCTTTAGCGTGCTGAAGGACTACATCAAGGCTTCCAAAAAAATCCGCTTTGAAGGGGATGGCTACAGCGACGCTTGGAGGGATGAAGCGGCAAAACGCGGACTGAACAACACGCCAGATACCCCACGGGCACTGGATTACTTGGTTACCAAAGATGCCGAAGAGCTCTTCAATCGCCACGGAGTTTTGAGCAAGGTTGAGCTGCACGCGCGCTACGAGATTTTGCAGGAGGAGTACTTCAAGCATTTGCAAATTGAGAGCCGCACCCTGGGCGATTTGGTCAACAACCACATCATTCCCGCGGCGATAAAGTACCAGAGTGTCATGAGTGAGAATCTCTTGCGCCTAAAGGCTTTGCTTTCTGAGGCCACCTTCAAAAAAACATGCAAAGAGCAGATGGCATTAATCGAGGAGCTCAGTGAGCGCATCGAATTGGCCCTTCGCCACGTAGCAGCGATGACCGAGGCCCGCAAGCAAGCCAACAAAATCGAGTCGGCTAGGGAACGTGCATTGGCCTACTGCGATAACGTCAAGCCCTATTTGACCTCCATTCGCTACGAAGTCGATAAAATGGAGCTTATTGTTGACAACGAAACCTGGCCTTTGCCCAAATTCCGCGAGCTGCTTTACATCCGTTAGTGCGTTTAATTAAACTATTTTAGTCCTTTGAGCGGCAGTTCAAAGGGCTTTTTTCGTTTTATCCCAATTGATTCGTTATTTTCGTGTTCTCAGCGCTTGATATGCCCAATTTACTATGAATACACGACTTACGTTTGCCCTCTGCTTCTGCTTAATTTTTGGGCTTTCGAGCACTTCGGTATGGGCACAGAAGTCCAAAGAGGAGGATGCTCCTAAGCGGCCCAAGATTGCCCGTCAGGGTGACGACTACTATCAAGGTAAGGAATACACCAAAGCCATTTTACTCTACCGCAAGGCCTACAGCAAGGTTAAGGCCCGCTCTGACAAGGCAGAGATCAGCTACCGCCTCGGAGAGAGCTACCGCTACACCGCACAGTACAAGGCTGCGGAAGCCCAGTTTCGTCGTGCAATAAAGTCTGGATTCACGCAGCCAGAGGCTTATCTGGGCGTTGCAGAAATGCTTAAATACCAAGGGGACTACGACGGCGCACTGATTGCCTTTGAAGACATGGCCAAGGTTCATCCAAGCGATCCGCGAGCCCAGCAAGGAATTACAAGTTCAAAGGCTGCCGTAGCGTGGAACTCGGCTGTAACGCGTTTTCAGGTCGGACCCATAACCGACTTGAACACCAAATCGCAGGAGTATGGCCTTGCCTTCGACGGCCGCCAAGGGGAATACGAAGAACTTCTCTTTACCTCCACTCGCGAAGGCGGCATTGGCAAAAAAAAGGACGGCTGGAATAACGAGCAGTTTTCTGACATCTACAGCAGCAAGCGACTCAATTCCGACGGAACGGCTCGAGGCGGCAAGAAATCGCCCAAGGGCAATTCAGGCAAGCCGGACCCCACTGCAGCCAAAGCGCAAAAGTTTTCGCCGGCAGAACTCCTTCCGGAGGTAATCAATACCATGGATCAAGAGGGATCGCCTTCTTTCGATGGCAAGCGCCGCAACCTCTACTTTACTCGCTGCATGGACGTCAAGCGCGCTCAATTAGGTTGCGCCATCTATGTCACCCGCCGTGCCGGACAAACCTGGCAAGACGCAACTCCCGTGGTTCTGACCACTGATTCCTCGCGGTCGGTGGGTCATCCTTCGGTCAATGCAGACGAGACGCTGCTTTATTTTGCCGGAGACCTAGAAGGCAGCATCGGGGGCAAGGACCTCTGGGTAGCCTCCTACGACAAGCGCCGCCGCACCTGGGCCAACCCGGTGAATTTGGGCGCCATGGTGAATTCCAAGGGAGACGACCTCTTCCCATTCATTCACGACGACGGCTTTCTTTACTTTGCCTCAGACGGCCTCCCGGGAATGGGCGGTTTTGATCTCTTTAGGGTTCCAGTAGGGGTAGACGGTCTGCCGACAGGCGAGCCTGAAAACCTCAAGGCTCCGATCAATAGTTCAGGGGACGACTTCAATTTAATTCTTCGTCCGGGCGGACTCCGCGACGGCTACTTTGT
>JBEEMM010000140.1:0-3452 GCA_041192685.1 Bacteroidota bacterium
GGCGATGCCTTAGAATACGCCGACGAACGCACGCTCAGCCGAGCCGTCGAGCAGCGAGTTCCCTACGAGCAGACTATTAAAGGCTAACTTCACCGCGTGCGCCTTTCGGTCCTCATAGTCAACTACAACGTCAAAGCATTCTTAGACCAATGCCTGCGGTCGGTGCGCGCAGCGTCTGTCGGGCTCGAGGTAGAAGTAATCGTGGTCGACAACGCCTCGAGCGACGGTTCCGAAGAATGGATCCGGTCGCAGTTCCCCGAAGTGCATTGGATCGCCTCCCCCACAAACCTCGGATTTGGACGGGCCAATAACCTAGCACTGCACCAATCCACGGGGGAATTCGTGCTCTTTCTCAATCCTGACACGGTCGTTCCCGAAGACAACTTCAGTGTGGCCTTGGACTACCTGGCCGAGCATCCCCAAGTTGGATCCCTGGGCTGCCGCATGATTGACGGCACCGGTGCCTTTCTGCCGGAATCCAAGCGCGGAATCCCTACCCCCCTTGTGGCCCTGTACCGCCTGCTTGGACTTAGTTCCTTGCGCCCAAAAAGTCCGCGATGGGCGCGCTACTACCTCGGCCACCTGCCCGAGGATCAAAACAATGAGGTTGACGTGCACTGCGGTGCCTGGATGATGGCGCGCAAGTCCGTTTTAAATGATTTGGGCGGATTTGATGAGGACTTCTTCATGTACGGAGAAGACATTGACCTAAGCTTTAGGATTCAAAAGGCAGGCTGGCAAAACCACTACCTCGCGACGTCGCCAATAATCCACTACAAAGGCGAGTCTACCAAGCACGCTACCTGGAAGCACGTCAAAACCTTCCATGAGGCCATGGCTATTTTTGCCCGCAAGCACTTTGCCAAGCAGGCCGCTTTGTTCACTGCCCTCATAAGCTTCGGAATTTATGCCAAGGCCAGTTCTACCCTGCTGCGGCGATGGGGAGGCCTAGTGCTTCCGTTTGTTGTGGATGGGCTGCTCGGGTACTTTTTTGCCGAGGCCATTACCAGCTACTGGGAGCGTTCTCACCGCTACATTGACGGAGGAACCTACCCTGCAGCATACCGCCTCTATGTGCTCCCCGCCTATGCGATAACCTGGTTTGCCGTTTACTACGCCTTGGGTGGGGCTCATAAATCGCTGCGCCGCTACTTTAGTGGCGGACTTCTTGCGACCCTCGCGCTGCTGGTGGGTTATGCCCTGCTCCCGTTGGGCTGGCGATTCTCGCGGGCCTTGATTCTTTTGTCTGCCCTTATGTTTGCCGCCGCCGCAATGCTCAGCCGCCTGGCTCGATTCGCCCTTGGGCTTCGGCATCTCGGAATCCTGCGAAGCGGCACCGTCCATTTTGGCCGCCCCGAGCGGCAGCGTACGCCCCACGAGGATTCCCTAGACATTTGTCTGCCTATGGGTCCAAAGGTCGAAGCCGCTCTTGCCACCTTTAGGCCTGCCCTGATCTCGATGCATCCTGGGACCAGCCTCAGCTACCGCGCCGGCATTGCCTTGATGATTGCTCAGCGGGGTCAGGGACTGCGCTACCGCATGGTTTACCCAGAGTGGACGCTCGGAAGCGACCACCGAGGAATTGCCTCTGGGGCTGCGGTTCCCGAACTCGACAAGCCCGTGGTGCGGCGAAGCCGCCAGGCCTTGCACCTCGGAATCACGGTATTCCTTGTTTTATGGAGTCCGCTCCTGCTTCTTTTTGGTCAGGGTCGCATGCTTTTAAGGGAAGTTCCCGAGGTCCTATTGGGCCGCAAATCCTGGGTGGGCTACGCCGGAGATGGCCTCGGATTGAGTACGCTTAAACCAGGAGTAGTGAGCCACGTGCCCTCCAGCGGGCAGGCAGATTGGGACCGCGAGGCCGACCGACGCTATGCATACCATTGGCAAGCAGATATAGACGTTTTTGCCCTGCTGCGCGGACGACCTTTGACCTAAATTTGCAGCACAACCTGAATCGACCATGTTTGAATTGACTATGCCCAAGATGGGCGAATCCGTAGCCGAGGCCACCATTACGCAGTGGCTCAAAAACGAAGGCGACGCCATTGCCATTGACGAGTCTATTTTGACGATCGCAACCGATAAGGTTGACAGCGACATCCCCTCCCCGGTCGCGGGAATTCTTACCAAAAAGATCTTTAAAGAGAACGACGTCATCAAGGTAGACCAAGTCATTGGCCTCATTGAAACCGGAGCACCCGGCAAGACCCCGTTACCCGCAGCCGCCTCCATTCCGGCCAAAGTAGAGCCCGACATGCCTGCCGCGGCCGTTCCTCAAGCGATTGAACTCAGGGCCGAAGCTCCAGTGGTTGCCGCAGTAGCCTCAAGCCCAAGTCAACCGGTAGCACAGAGTTCACCCTCAGAGGCTAAGAGCAGCGCCACGCGCTTTTACTCTCCCTTGGTGCGCAGCATGGCCTCGCAGGAGGCTGTTTCGCAAGCAGAACTCGACGCCATTTTGGGCTCAGGCCAAGACGGAAGAGTCACCAAACAGGACCTTCTAGCCTTCATAGCCCAACGCGCGAGCGGTGTTCAAGCCATGAATTCAGCACCGGCTGCGGTTGGTACTGCTGCAGTTGCTGCACCAAGTGTCTCAAACTCCGCGAGCATGGCAAGCATGGGAGGATTCAAGGCCCCTGCCCCAACCATCTTTCCTGGCGACGAGATTCGAGAAATGGACCGCATGCGTAGACTCATTGCCGACCACATGGTCATGAGCAAGCACGTTTCTCCGCACGTAACCTCTTTTGTAGAGGCCGACGTCACGCTAATCGTGCAATGGCGCGATCGGGTAAAGTCCGCCTTTGAAAAACGTGAAGGAGAACGCCTCACCTTTACCCCCATCTTTATGGAGGCCGTGGTTAAGGCCATTAAAGATTTTCCGAACATTAACGTCAGCGTGGACGGCAACAACATTGTGTACCACAAACCTATTAACCTGGGAATGGCCACGGCATTGCCAAGCGGCAACCTCATTGTTCCGGTCATTAATAATGCAGACCGCCTGAGCCTGAGCGGAATGACCAAGGCCGTCAATGAGATGGCCAACCTGGCACGGACCAACAGCCTCAAGCCCGATGACGTTCAAGGCGGAACCTATACGGTAACCAACGTCGGAAGCTTTGGTAACATTCTGGGAACCCCTATTATTAACCAACCTCAGGCGGCCATTATGGCACTTGGTGCAATTCGCAAGATGCCCGCAGTCATTGAGACGCCCGAGGGAGACGTGATCGCAATTCGCCATAAAATGTTCCTCTCGCACTCCTACGACCACCGCGTGGTAGACGGCGCCTTGGGCGGAATGTTTGTTCGCAGGGTTACAGACTACCTCGAGCAGTGGGATCCGACCCGCGAACTGTGATGCTGCTCACAAGACCCCTTTGCGTCTTTGACATAGAGTCAACGGGTGTGAACGTGGTGCACGACCGCATCGTAGAGCTATGCGTGCTGCG
>JBEEMM010000141.1:0-3418 GCA_041192685.1 Bacteroidota bacterium
CTTCGGCCGCTTCACGGGTATCTTTTGCCGGAATTAGCAGCACGACGGCTCGGGTATTTGAAGCTGGGCAATGACCCTAGTAAGTGAGGCCAAGGCCTTCGGAGCCAAGCAATAGCATGTTTTGGGACCCTGAATGCTGCCCTGAATCAGGCCGGCGGACTTGAGTTCGTTAAGGTGCTGGCTAACCGTAGCCTGCGAAAGCCCCGTAACCTCTACAAATTCTCCGCAAATGCATGCGGTCTGTGCAGCAAGGGCCTGGACAATTGCCAAGCGCGCAGGATGGCCTAGGGCCTTAAAGAGGTTTGCCAGGGCTAGATGCTCGGCAGTAAAGGATTCGGTGTGGCTGCTTCCCATGAACGTAGTATTGCAATATTGCAATATTACGATACTATCCTAAGTCTTGGTTGGTCGGCATCATAATTTTCCATACGCCCAATGCAGGCATGCTCGAGACCCTCGCTTTTGAGAATAGCTACTGCGGCTTCTGCGTCCTCTGGCGCTACAAAAAGCAGCAGTCCGCCGCTGGTTTGGGGGTCGCAGAGCAGCGCCATCGCAAAGCCGTCCATTGGGCTGGACTCCGCCTGAACGGCCCTATAGTTGGTCGTGGTCAGGTTGGGCAGGCAAAACTGCCCGTAGAGTTCGCGGAGTCGCGCGCTGTCGTAGGTTGGGATTGCGCTTTGATCCAGTTCCGCGCGAAGGCCGCTGGCCTTGGCTACCTCCAGTAGGTGGCCGGCAAGCCCAAATCCAGTTACGTCGGTCATGCTGTGCAGTCCGGGCAGCTCCGCCAGCCTTGGCCCCACATCATTGAGTCGAAGCATGGTATTGAGCGCCCAAGCTCGGTCGCTTTCGCTCGCCGTGCCCCGCTTGGTAGCGGTAGCGAGCATTCCGAGCCCCAAGGGCTTGGTTATAAAGAGCAGGTCGCCCGCCCGGGCATTGGAATTCGTCTTCAGGGCAGCCTTATCGACCAATCCGCTAACGCTCAGACCAAAAAGGGGCTCAGGAATATCAATGCTATGCCCCCCAGCAAGGGGAACTCCCGCGGCCCTGCATACGTCACGAGCTCCTTCAATTACGCGACCAGCTAGGGCAGCAGGGAGGCGTTCAATAGGCCAGGCCAGCAGGGCAAGGGCCGAAATGGGTCGGCCGCCCATGGCATAGACGTCGCTCAATGCGTTGGTCGCGGCAATGCGTCCAAAATCGTAGGGGTCGTCGACAATGGGGGTAAAAAAATCTACCGTTTGAACCAGCCCCCGCCCGTCGCCAAGGTCAATCACCGCGGCGTCGTCGGAATGCTCGTGCCCCACCCAAAGCAGGGGCCAAAAATCGTCGGCGCGGATGCCGCTGGCTCCCAAAATACCCTGCAGGGCATCAGGGCCCAGTTTGCAGCCGCAGCCTGATCCAGGGTTAAATTCCGTAAGCTTCATAAACTACTAATAATCAGTTGTGCAATTTCTTCGTCACTTAAACCGGCTCCGTTCACGGTTTCGATAACGCTGTCCCGCCGGAGCGCCAGGCTGTCGGCGTAGGTGCGGTCGTAGTAGTGCAGTGCGATTCGGGCCGCGTCGGCAAGATTGCCTTGGTTCACGAACTCAACGGCCGCTCGAGCGCTTTGGTCCCCGAGGCGCTTTGATATTTGGCGGAAGGTGCTGGTAAGTTCTTCGCTAGAGGCCTCGCCATAAGCGGCAACGAGTCGGTCAATGCGTTCCTCAAGACTGCGCTCCAGAACCACAATTGGCGCGGACTTTTTAAGGTCAAAAAAACTTTGCTGCAGCCAAATTCGCCCGATGGATCGCGACTCGTCTTCGATCCAGATGCGCGGAATTCCCTCGAGTTCCGCCAATCTAAGGGCTGCATTGTTCTCAAACTGCTCGCTGCTGGGCTGGGGAAGCTCCCCAATTTGCCCAAAGGCAGAGCCCTTATGGCTGGCCAGACCCTCGAGGTCGAGCACGGCAGCGCCTTGAGCCATCATGGCCCTAAGTACCTCGGTCTTTCCCGTTCCGGTAAGCCCTGCCAGCACCACATAGGGCCTAGGGCTTGCCCATGACTCCAGCACCTTATGCCGGTAGGATTTATAGCCCCCGGGCCATTGCAGAACCTCATAGCCTGCCGTGCGCAGCAACCACGAAACGGATCCGCTTCGCTGCCCGCCCCGCCAGCAGTAAACCTCCACAGGGCTCTGGTCGCGTTTGGCGATGGCATCGACTTGGGCCACAAGGTCAGCCATGCGCAGGCCGGCGTACTTTAAGCCCAGCCGCAGGGCCTTGGCCTCTGATTTTTGCTTGTAGACGGTGCCGATTTCAGCGCGTTCCTCGTCGCTAAACAAGGGAACCGAAACCGCGCCGGGTACGTGGCCGTTGGCATACTCCGAAGGGCTTCGAACGTCAAAAATGGGCATGGAGCGAAGGTACGATGCGCCCTACCTTTAGCCTGTGCGAACGTTAGTACTGCTCGGAATATTGGTTTTTGTGGCCTCCTGTGGGGTGCCCAAGGATGCCTATGAGGCTCAAGTCGTGCAGGCCAATCGCTTGCGCAGCGACAGCCTTATTGCGGACCAACGTCTCTATGCCGTTAGGGATAGCCTGTCAACCTTAGACTCTTGGGCTGGGCAGTCGGAGCAGGCTTTGATTGAGCTCGCGCAGGAACTTGAACTAAGGACCCAGGAGCTTGCTGCCATGCAAGTCCGCGCCGATTCCCTCCAGGAGCGTGTGCTTAAAAATGCCAGCCAGCGGGACGTTTGGCGTTTAGAGCGTTTGGCCTCGGAACGCGCCATGCTCAAGGCAAACCGCAGAAGTGATTCGCTTCAAGAGGTGGTGCTGCAGCTGCAGTCGGCCAAGAAGCGTCGCTAGTCTTCTTCGACAAAGTCCAGGTCGCGACCAAAGGTTTCTCGCAGTCCAGCTGCCGCCCAGAGGGTGATGGCAAAGACAATGAGGGCCGTTAAAATTCCGCCCTGCAGGTAGCCGGTTTGGGCGGTAAGCCACAGAAATAGTGCGGATATGGCGGTGAGCGAACCCCTAATCATGTTGGGGATGGTGGTCGCTGCGGTGGCTCGAAGGTTGGTGCCAAAGGTTTCGGCGCCAATGGTTACAAAAAGGGCCCAAAAACCGGTGCCGAAGCCCATGATTCCGCAGCCCCAATAGAGTTCGCTGGCGGTAGATGCCGTGAAGAACCGGAGCATACCCAGTGCCGTGATCGCATAAAATACATAGAGCGCCTTTTTGCGCGACCGAAGGAGCTGGCTCAGGAGTCCGCTTGCGAGGTCTCCGGCAGCAATAGCCGCATAGGCATAGAGGATTCCGCGCCCCGGATCAACCGCCTCGGTGATGCCCTGATGCACGGCGAATTCCTTGCAAAAGCTGACCAGTATGCCGATTACAAACCAGGTTGGCAGGCCAATGAGCACGCTGCGCAGGTAGCGCAT
>JBEEMM010000142.1:0-3414 GCA_041192685.1 Bacteroidota bacterium
TCATGTGCTCGACGGCCATTGCCCAACGCGCCACTTCTCTTGCCTCACGAAGACGCAAATTCGCCGCTAAAGACTCTGTATACCAAAGCGTTGCTGCAGCGATAACCAGAGCAAGCAGCAGCAGGCCTACCTTCCATCGTTGGCGGAGTTGATAACCCGACAGGATTTCTATTGGATTGCGCATCGGAAGCGAAGGTAGCGCGACCTTTGTACTCGATTTATTATGCGATCTCCAGTAGCCTTTCTCTTTGTCCTGGTCCTCTACTTTGCCATGGACCTCTACGTATACCGCGGCCTGCGGACCCTCGACCCCGCAACTTGGGTCAAGCGCGTCTTTATGGTCGTGCACGGTTTGGGCTACGCCTATGTTCTGTTCGCGTTCTTTAAGTACGACCCGTCGGCCCCGCCCGATGAAGTTCGGCGCGGAATGCAAACGTTTATGGTTTGGTTCGTCTTACTGTACGTTCCCAAACTCCCCATGATTGCCATCTGGCTCGCCGAAGACTTCGTTCGCGGAGGCTACGCCCTTTTGGGCAGCAACGGATGGCCCGAACGCCGCAAGGCCCTGTCATGGATTGCCGTCGGCTTGGGCACTATTCCCTTTCTCGGAATTTTGGACGGATGGCAGTTTGGGCGGTCGCGCTACCGCATCAAGCAGCATACTGCGCTTATTCCAGGGCTTCCTGAGGCCTTTCGCGGATTCCGCATTGTACAGATTTCTGACATTCACAGCGGCAGCTTCACCGACCCTGACGAGGTGCAAAAAGGAATTGACGCCGTGATTGAGGCCAATGGTGACGCGGTCGTGTTCACCGGCGACCTGGTCAACAACAAGGCAAACGAAATGGATCCTTGGTTGGCCCGGTTTGCGCAGATTCAGGCTCCTTTTGGGGTATACAGCATTCTGGGAAACCACGACTACGGCGACTACATTCCCTGGCCGAGTCCCGAAGAAAAAGCGGCCAACTTGGAGCAGCTGGCAGGCCAGCACGCCAAACTTGGCTGGGACCTTCTTCGCAACGAACGCAGGCTGCTTCGCAAGGACGGAGCGGAGTTGGAACTCCTCGGAATCGAGAACTGGGGTCTTCCGCCCTTTCCGCAGTACGGTCGCCTAGACGAGACACTGGCCCTCTGCCCCGACCCTTCGACGCCTAAGATTTTGCTGAGCCACGACCCCTCGCACTTTGATGCCGAGGTGCTTCCGAATTCCGCCAATATTGCGCTTACCCTCAGTGGACACACCCACGGAATGCAGTTCGGAATCGAGATTCCGGGATGGTTCAAGTGGAGCCCCGTCAAATGGAAGTATCCGCGCTGGAACGGCGCCTACCCAGTAGGCCGCAAGACCCTTTATGTGAATAGAGGATTTGGTTATCTTGCCTTCCCGGGACGGGTTGGAATGTGGCCGGAGATTACGGTTCACGAACTTCAGCCTGCTTAAAACGTTTACTCAAGGACCATTAATTGATAGCATTATGAAACTACGGTACGCCCTCGCCCTAATGGCCATTGCCAGTCTGCCTGCCCTGACGAACTCCAATGGACCCGCGGGCGGTAAATCTGGATCGCCTGCGAGCAGCGGCCAAACCTGCTCGGGCTGCCACAGCGGTGCATCGATAACGACTCAGAGCATCAGCATTACCAGCGATATTCCCGCCACGGGTTTTGAGCCCAACACCAACTACCTCATCACCCTTACCAACGCGACGGGCGGAGCGAGCAACCTCAAAAGCGGATTTCAGGCCTCGGTGGAGAACGCCGGACACCAGGGTGTTTTAACCGCCGGCAGCGGTTCCAAGGTGGTTAACAGCAGTTACGTGACCCATACTTCAAGCAGCAATGCCGTTTCAAATGGCCAAGCAAGCTGGACCTTCACCTGGAACAGCGGCAGCGCTCCCAATGCCACGACTATTTATGCCGCAAGCCTATTTGCCAACGGGAACGGCGCCACCTCGGGCGACGCGGTAGCGACCCAGAGCCTGGTTCTGACGCGCAGCAGCTTGGGCTTTGGCGAAGAGCAGCTGGCCGTTCGCGCCTACCCCAACCCCGCAGAGGGCAGCATTACCCTAGAAATGCCCGAGGGCCTGAGCGTGGTTCGTGTCTTTTCTTTAACCGGGGCAGAAGTGTTTAGGGCTCCTGGCTTTGACGGCATGCGTATTACTACCAGCGACTGGCCTTCAGGAACCTACGTCCTTGACCTGCGCCAGGCTGACGGAGGTTTTTTTCGCCAGCAAATTCAGGTTGTTCACCGAAACTAGGTAAATTATTCCTTAAACCGGACTTTGGCACACTTTTGGGAATTCCCTGTACCAGAGAGTGCTTTGCGTTTAGGTGATTTTTGTGTTCAACGTTCTTGCGTTCGTTGGGTAGTTTAGCACTCCTACCAAGCCCCGGCCAGTGGTCGGGGTTTTTTTTTAGCTTCTCGTTGCTAGCCACTCGTTTTTAGTTGCTGGCAGCCCGTTGCTCGAAACCAGTAACTAGTTACTACCTGCTCGCCTAAAGCTTGATGAAGATATTTTTGGGCTCCGTGAAAAATCGAAGGGCCTCAAAGCCTCCTTCGCGGCCAATCCCCGACTGCTTGACTCCACCAAAGGGCGTGCGCAGGTCGCGAACAAGCCAGCTATTGATCCAAACGATGCCGGCATCGATCTCGTGCGCCACGCGGTGCGCGCGCTTTAGGTCGCTGGTCCAAACCGTAGCGGCGAGTCCGTATCGAGTTGCATTGGCCAATTCAAGGGCTTCGGACTCGGTGTCAAAGGCCATGACCGTTACGACGGGGCCAAAAATCTCTTCTTGGTTAGTCCGGCAGTCCATAGTAAGGCCGGTGATGACCGTCGGCGCGATGTAGTACCCGTCGGGGGCGCTGGCAAGGGTCACCCTATGGCCTCCGCACTCTATGCGACCGCCCTCTTGCTGGGCAAGTTCGATGTAGCTCATGATTTTGTCGCAGTGCGCAGCAGAGACCACTGCGCCGATTTGGGTTTCGGGATCCTGGGGCAGGCCCACCCGAAGCGCGGCAACTCGCTGCGAAAATTCCGCTACGAAGCGGTCGTAGATGGGACGCTCCACGAGGATGCGCGAGCCGCAAAGGCAAATTTGACCTTGGTTCGAGAACGACGAGAGCAGGGTGCTGCGGAGCATGGCTTCAAAGTCGCAGTCTGCAAAAATCACGTTGGGATTTTTACCGCCCAGTTCAAGACTGAGCTTTTTAAAGCTAGGCGCCGCCAGGGTATTGATGCGCGCGCCGGTGGCGGTTCCGCCCGTGAACGAGATTAGGGGAACGTCGGGGTGCGTAACCAGGGGCTCGCCAACGCCGGGTCCGGTTCCGTGCACGATGTTCAGTACGCCAGCCGGGAAGCCGACCTCGTCGAGGATTTCGCTCAGCAGGTAGGCCGTGTAGGGCGTAACCTCCGA
>JBEEMM010000143.1:0-3401 GCA_041192685.1 Bacteroidota bacterium
TCCGTGGACCGGGTCGTGGAACGACAGTACGCATAACCTTGTCGGCTCAACCACCTTTTTGGTGCCAGGATTTGCTGCAACGCCCCAAGGTCAAGCCGATTTTGTGCGGGAAATTCGGATCCTCGCGGGATCCCATGGGTCATGGGCAACCATTTATTGGGAGCCGTTTTGGCTTTCAGGTAGTTCACCTGTTGAGAATTGTACCTGGGCTGATTTTGATGGATTGGTCTTGCCTTCTGCAAAGGTTCGCTAGGACCGGACTTCCGCATCAGTGTTAACAACTTACCCCATGTAAACCGTGGTAAACGGAAGGGGTCGTGCTTACTTTAGCATTCGCCATGTACCTCGTTTTTGACACTGAAACCACTGGATTACCAAGGGATTGGAATGCGCCCTTAAGTGACTTAAGCAACTGGCCTAGGGTGGTTCAGCTCGCTTGGCAGCTTCACGGTCAAGACGGGGAATTAATCGAGGCTCGCGACTACCTTATTTGCCCAGAGGGATTCAACATACCCTTTGGTTCTCAAGAAATCCATGGAATTAGCACCGAACTTGCTCGAGAGCAGGGACATCCGCTGACATCGGCCCTCGAAGCGTTTCAGGCGGCCTTGAGCCAGACCTCCTTCATGGTCGGGCACAACCTAAAATTTGACCTTAACGTCCTTGGCGCTGAATTTTTGCGAATCGGCCTTGAACCCGATTGGATGCAATTGCCCGTTATCGATACCATGACGCCCCAGACGGCTGCACTGGTGGGGATTCCGGGGCGAGGCGGATTCAAGCCAGCAAAACTTACGGAACTCCACAGCACGCTGTTCAATGCGCCCTTTGAGGAGGCTCACAATGCTACCGCTGACGTGGAGGCCACTGCTCGGTGCTTTTGGGAACTCACTCGCCGCCGTCATTGGCAAGCTGCAGACTTGGGCATGGAGCAAGCCCAGCTTGACCAATACGTAACGGCCCATCCTCAGGGGATCCAGCCCATTGGAATCAAGCACCGTGACCTCAAAAAAGCCAGTGCCGACCTAAAGGCAGGCCTTCAAGAGGCTGGGAAGTCCACGGACGCTGCGCCGGCAAGCCCCACAAACCCCAACGCTGCCGAGCCAGGGCCTGGCGTGATGCTTGAAGCAGCTCCCGACGGAATTCCCTTTTTTCACCTTCACGTCCACAGCCAGTTTAGCGTGCTGCAGGCCACGACCAAGGTCCCTGAGCTGATTAAGCGTGCTGCCGACGACGGCCAGCCCGCGATAGCCCTCACGGACTTGGGCAACATGATGGGTGCCTTTCAGTTTGTGCAGGGAGTGCAGGCGCACAATAAGAACCGTCCAGAGGGAAGCCCAGAGCTCAAGGCCATTGTGGGCATTGACGCCTACCTATGCCGCAACCACTTGGACCGCAGCCAAAAAGACGACGGCTTCCAGATTCCGCTACTGGCCAAGAACAAACTGGGATACCATAACTTGGCTAAACTCAGTTCCATCGCCTACATCGAGGGCTTCTACTACCTGCCGCGCATCGACCGCGACCTCCTTTTGGCCCACCGCGAGGGCCTGATGGTTACAACCGGCGGAATCATGGGTGAAGTCCCCCAATTAATTCTCAATGTTGGCGAGAAGCAGGCCGAGGAGGCTTTTCTATGGTGGAAGAAGGAATTTGGGTCTGATTTTTATGCCGAAATCAACCGACACGGCCTTCCGGAGGAGGACGCCGTCAACGAGGTGCTAAAGCGCTTCTGCATCCAGCACGGGGTCAAGGCGGTTGCGGCCAACAACTCCTTCTACCTCAACGAGGCCCAGGCCGAGGCGCACGATGTGCTGCTCTGCGTCAAGGAGTCCGAGAAAAAGTCAACTCCCATCGGGCGCGGGCGCGGATTCCGCTACGGATTCCCCAACAGCAAGTTCTACTTGACCACCCAAGAAGAGATGCGGCATCGCTTCGCAGACTGGCCAGAGGCCTTAGAGAATCTTGGAGAAATACTTGCCAAGGTCGAGAACTACGGACTTGCCCGAGACGTCCTTCTGCCCAATTTTGAGATTCCGAACGAATTTCTGATGCCCGAAGACGCCCAAGACGGAGGCAAGCGGGGAGAAAATGCCTACCTGCGGCACCTTACCTACCTCGGAGCCGCCAAGCGATACGGTGAGCCCCTCGATCAAGTGATTGTGGAGCGTCTTGATTTTGAACTCGAAACCATTGAGCGCACGGGCTACCCAGGCTACTTTTTGATTGTTCAGGATTTTTGCCGCGCTGCACGCGAAATGGAGGTCAGCGTCGGGCCCGGTCGAGGTTCTGCCGCAGGCTCTGCCGTTGCCTATGCTACGGGTATCACCAACGTGGACCCCATCAAGTACGACCTACTTTTTGAGCGATTCTTGAATCCCGACCGGGTGAGTCTGCCCGATATCGACATTGATTTTGACGATCGCGGCCGCGATCGGGTAATTCAGTACGTCATTGATAAGTACGGATCAAACCAAGTTGCTCAGATCATCACCTACGGATCCATGGCGGCAAAATCCGCCATAAAGGACGCAGGCCGCGCCCTGGATCTTCCCTACGACGACGCCGACAAACTGACGAAGTCCGTGCCCGACAACTCCACGTTACAAGTTCTTCTGGACTCCGACGATGCCACCATCCGCGATAAGTTCCGCAACGAAGACTACGACAAGGCGGTTGCCCTGCGCGAAATGGCCAAGGGCAATGACCTCAAGGCCGCAACCCTTAAGCAGGCTAAGGTGCTCGAGGGATCGCTGAGGAATTTGGGAATCCATGCCTGTGGGGTAATTATAACGCCAGGCGACATTCGCGAGATCATACCGGTGACCACGGCCAAAGAAAGCTCTATGTGGACCACCCAATTTGACAACGCGGCGGTAGAGTCGGCGGGACTGCTCAAGATGGACTTCTTGGGACTCAAAACCCTCACCCTGATCAAGGACAGCGTGGAGCTGGTGCGCAAGCGCCACGGAATCGAAATTGACATTGAGGCCATTCCGCTCGACGACGTGGCAACCTACGAGCTCTTTCAGCGGGGCGACACGGTGGGTATTTTTCAGTACGAATCCCTTGGGATGCAAAAGCACCTCAAGGACCTGAAACCCACAGTCTTTGGAGATTTGATTGCCATGAACGCGCTCTACCGTCCGGGCCCAATGGAGTACATTCCCAGCTTCATTCGCCGAAAGCACGGTACCGAAGCCATCTCCTACGATGTTCCAGGCATGGAGGAGTTTCTCAAGGAAACCTACGGAATCACGGTCTATCAGGAGCAGGTTATGCAGCTCTCGCAAAAACTGGCCGGATTCACCAAGGGCGAAGCCGACATGCTGCGCAAGGCCATGGGTAAAAAAATTAAGGCAGTTCTCGACCAGATGAAGCCCAAGTTTACCGCGGGCGGT
>JBEEMM010000144.1:0-4441 GCA_041192685.1 Bacteroidota bacterium
CAAAATGGCGACACGGTTGCATCGTTTCGCCTGGAATTAGCCGAGACCGCCGCAGAAACAGCCCAGGGAATGATGTACCGAAGAAGTGTTCCCGAGGGCACTGGCATGCTGTTTATAATGGCAGAGGAGCGGCCCCAGAGCTTTTGGATGCGCAATACCTACGTGCCCCTGGACATCATCTACCTCAAGGCAGACGGAACGGTCGTTAGCATTCAGGCCAACGCCCAGCCCATGAACGACATGCCTTTACCTTCAGAGGGTCCGGCAAAGTATGTACTTGAAATCGCGGGCGGAGGCTCCGCACAATATGGAATTAAATCAGGTTTAAAGTGGTTATGGAAGCAAAATTGACCTTCGCCGCAGCGGCATTGATTGCGGCAACTTCGGCCATGGGCCAAGCGCAATGGCAGGTAACTAAAATTACCGAGGCCTCAGGACGCGAAAATTGGGCCTGCGAACCCTCGGTGGCAGTGGATCCCAAAGGGAGCTCGGTCTACCTCGGCAATGTACTCAACCAACTGCACCGCAATAAGCGCAACGGAGCGCCCGATGCCTGGGAACCCAACTATGCACTCCAATCGTCACTAGGGGTTTACGGCGACCCCATTCTGGCCCACGACCACCAAGGCAGGCTCTATTATCTTCACCTCGCGGACCCGAGCGGACAGGGCCGAGCAGGGGAATCAT
Source organism: Bacteroidota bacterium (assembly GCA_041192685.1). Lineage (GTDB taxonomy): Bacteria > Bacteroidota > Bacteroidia > Flavobacteriales > Schleiferiaceae > TMED14. The sequence goes on from JBEEMM010000144.1 coordinate 688, forward strand.
GGCTCGACCGCATCGTAATCCAATGGAGCGACAACCAGGGCAAAACCTGGTCAGACGGAGCGGGAATTGGGCATAATCCGCCCAAAGACCAGGATAAAGAAGGAATTGCCATCGATCCAGGCAACGGAATTCTACACGTTTCTTGGACCGAATTCGACCAATACGGCCGCACCGAACCGGAATTTCGCTCGCGAATCCGCTTCAGCCAATCCTACGACCGGGGCGAAACCTGGTCCCCTGCCCTAACGGTCTCTCACAAAGAGGGAAACTGCATTGACGACGACAAAACCCCCGAAGGAGCGATTCCCGTTATTGACCCCATAGGAGGGGTAGCGGTAGTCTGGGCCTACAACGACACCGTTTGGATGAACCGATCCGACGACGACGGCGCCATGACCTGGATGCCTTCTGACCGCCCCATTGCCAGCCAGCGCGGTGGTTGGTCTCAGGAGATTCCTGCCTTGGGCCGCGCCAACGGAATGCCTATGTCGTTTTTTGCTCCCAACGGAGACTGGCACCTTATTTATGGGGAGCAGGACGCAAACCGCTCTTGGGTGAGCCACTCGAAGTCCATAGACCGCGGTGAAAACTGGTCTACTCCGAGCCGCCTGCCGGTACCCGACAGCATTCGCCACCACTTTATGCCATGGTTTGCCCTAGACCCCACCAGCGGAGCCCTGCACGTGCTCGCCTACGGCCAGACCGACAGCCTTGCGACGCAGGCATGGGTTCACCGCTCCGACGATGCAGGAGCCACCTGGCAAGCCACTGCACTGAGCACGGCCTTCACTCCCACCCCAAAGAAGTTCTTTGGCGACTACTCGGGAATCACAACCCGCAATGGCGAAGTTCACGCTGTTTGGACCGAGCAGCGAGAAGGCATAAACCAGCTTTTTTATGGTCGTTTTGCCGACCCCGCTCAAGACGCCCATGCACGAGCCAAAAAGCCCTTAAAAAAGAGCCGAAAGACACCATGAACCTGCTGCTCGCCTCGACCTCTACGGTGCATGGCAGCCCCTACCTGAGCTACCTCAGCGCGGAGTGGATTGAGCATTTTAGTGGGCGACTGGTAGTATTTGTTCCCTATGCCCGACCCATGGGCAAAAGCTGGGATGCATACACCCAAATTCCAAAGTCCGTGATGGCCGAAGCAGGCATTGAACTGCGCGGGGTGCAGGAGTTTGCATCCCCAGCCGAGGCAGCCCGCCAGGCCGAAGGATGGTTTGTAGGCGGCGGGAACACGTTTGTGCTGCGAAGGTCCTTGCGCGAGACCGGTCTTGAGCCCCTGCTTGATGAGAGCGTCCGCAAGGGAATACCCTACATGGGCAGCAGCGCGGGAATCAACATCGCCGGACCCAGCATTGGGACGACCAACGACATGCCAATTGTGGAGGTTCCGACCCTCCAGGCGATGGCCTGGCTTCCCTTTAATTTGAATCCGCACTACCTCGACCCCCAACCCGGAGGCAGCCATATGGGCGAAACGCGGGAGCAGCGCATTGCCGAATTCCACGCCTACCACGCCCAACCCGTAGTTGGCCTGCGCGAAGGCAGCTGGCTGACCTCCAACGGCAGCGAGCACCAGCTCTGCGGACCCCATTCCGCGCGAATTTTTAGACCTGGTCAGGCTGCTTTAGAGTGCCCTCCGGGCCCGCTTCGCTTCTAGAAATCCCTACCTTTGCAGCGTGCGCAAAGCGGTATTAATTATTTTGGACGGCTGGGGTATTCCTTTAGACCCTTCTGTGTCGGCTATAGACCTCGCCGCTACCCCATTTTATGACAGCCTCACCGGGCCTTATCCCAAAAGCCAGCTCGAAGCCAGCGGTCGCGCCGTAGGCTTGCCCGAGGGGCAGATGGGCAATTCCGAGGTCGGCCACATGAACCTTGGCGCAGGCCGCATTGTCTACCAAGACCTGGTGCGCATCGACCTGGCCCTAGAAGACGGAACTTTTGCGAAGAATCCAGTGGTTTCTGAGCTCGCCCAGATCGGCGCTGCTGGTGGGCGCATTCATCTGCTCGGACTCCTTAGCGACGGCGGGGTGCACAGCCACATTAACCACCTTAAAGGCATTTTACAGACCCTTCACGAGGCAAAGGCCAGCAACGTTTTTGTGCACGCCTTCACCGACGGTCGCGATACCGACCCCCAGAGCGGAGCCGGCTTTGTAGGCGAACTGGAATCCTACATGGCGCAAACCACCGGCCGGCTGGCAAGCCTTTGTGGACGCTACTTCGCCATGGACCGTGACAAGCGCTACGACCGCGTCAAAATCGCTTACGATGCCCTGACTCAGGGAATTGGACAACTCTGGACCGGGACCGGGAGCGATGCCCTAAGGGCGTCCTATGCCCAGGGAACCACCGACGAATTTCTCCCGCCGCATGTCTTGGATGCCGAGGGCCTGATTCGCCCAGGGGACACCGTCCTATTTTTTAACTACCGCACCGACCGCGGTCGTGAACTGACCGAGGCCCTTCACCAGGGCGGACTCGAGTCGGAGGGAATGATACCCGTTGCCAACCTTCGCTTTGTGACGATGACGCGCTACCGATCGAGCTACCAAGGAATTGATGTTATTTTTGACAAAGACAACCTCATCGATACCCTGGGCGAGGTCCTGTAGAAATACCCCCACGTGACCTTCTTCTTCTCGGGCGGACGCGAAGAACCCTTCGAAGGAGAGCAGCGGCTGCTAAGGGCCTCGCCGAAGGTTGCCACCTACGACCTTCAGCCTGAAATGAGTGCCTTCGAGCTCAGGGATGCCTTGATTCCGGTCCTAATTAAGGGCGAAGCCGACTTTATCTGCCTCAACTTTGCCAATCCCGACATGGTTGGCCACACTGGAATTCTCGAAGCCGCAATTAAGGCCTGCGAAACTGTGGACCAATGCACCCAAAGCCTTGTGGAGGTCGGCCTTGAGTCGGGCTACAGCTTCTTTATTTTGGCGGACCATGGCAATGCCGACTGCATGCGCAACCCCGACGGAAGCCCCAATACCGCCCACACCACGCAGCCAGTACCCTTCTTTTTAGTCAGCAAAGAGTCCATCCAAGGTTTGACTTTAGCCCAAGGAGTTCTCGGCGATGTAGCTCCCACTATTTTGGATTGGATGGGGATTCCCGCTCCGAGCGCCATGACCGGTAAATCATTGCTTCGCCGATGATTATTCTAAAGTCGGCAGACGAAATTGCCCTGATTCGCGAGTCCGCACAGCTCGTTTCGCGCACGCTGGGCATGCTAAGCCTCGAAATTAAGCCGGGCGTAACCTCGCTCCGTCTGGACCAGCTCGCTGAGCAGTTCATTCGGGACCATGGCGGAATTCCTGGTTTTTTGGGCATGTACGGATTCCCCAATACCCTCTGCATGTCGCGCAACGAGCAGGTGGTGCACGGCATTCCCAACAGCAACCCGCTTCAAGAGGGCGACATCATTTCAGTTGACTGCGGCGTTCTGATGAACGACTTCTACGGCGACCATGCCTACACGTTTGAAGTGGGCGAGGTGGCTCCAGAAATCAAAAAACTCCTCGAGGCAACCAAGGCCTCCCTCTATGTCGGGATCGACGCCATGCGCCGCGGCAATCATGTGGGTGATATTGGCCATGCCATTCAAAAATTCTGCGAAGGCCAAGGCTACGGCGTGGTCCGCGAACTGGTGGGCCATGGGCTGGGCCGAAAGCTCCACGAAGACCCTCAGGTTCCCAACTACGGCAAGGCCGGCAGCGGCAAAACCCTACAGGACGGGATGGTTCTT
>JBEEMM010000145.1:0-3208 GCA_041192685.1 Bacteroidota bacterium
GCGCACGCTGTAGCCATCCTGAAGCAGGGTAGCGTAGGCGAGGTTCTCGGCCATGCCCCAGTCCAGCGCGTTGCGGTCAAATACCATGGCACGGCGGTCAGCGAGCAGGCGTACTACTTTATTCAGGAACTTTTTGCCCTCCGGGAGGGTGGTGAGCGCCCTGGCGGCATCCTCAATCAGTCCGCGGTCTGCACCAGTGGTGATTGGTAGGTGCATGATCGATCCCTTGGCGGGTGGGTAGGGCATCCACTCATCTTCCATAAAGGGAACAATCACGTTTTTGGCGATCTGCTTGGCTTGGTCAAATTGGCCTTCGAGCATTTCTTTAAACTCGGACTCCATCTCTTTGACCATGCCGGTATGAGCCGAGCCCTCGCTAAGCAATTTGGCGTAGTAGATTTCGCGGGGGTTGGGGTGGGCTGCGATGGCCTTGTACAAAAGGGGCTGGGTGAAGCGCGGTTCGTCGCCCTCGTTGTGGCCGTACTTGCGGTAGCAGAGCAGGTCGATGAATACGTCGCGGCTGAAAAACTGCCGGTACTCCATGGCAAAGCGCATGGCATGCACTACCGCCTCCACGTCGTCTCCGTTGACGTGAAGCACGGGAGCGAGCACCACCTTTGCCACGTCCGTGCAGTAGATAGAGGAGCGGGCGTCGAGGTAGTTCGTGGTGAATCCGACCTGGTTGTTAATGACCACGTGAATGGTTCCGCCCGTGGCGTAGCCGTCAAGGCGCTCCATTTGAATTACTTCATAGAGAATCCCCTGGCCCGCAATGGCTGCGTCGCCGTGAATCTGAATCGGTAAAACCTTAGACCGATCCATTCCGTAGTCGGTGTTGCCCTTAGCGCGAGCAATACCCTCCACGACGGCGTCCACCGCTTCAAGGTGGGACGGATTGGGCGAAATATTAAGTTTTAGGCTCTTGCCGTTAAGGAGCTCCCGCGTTGCGGTGTAGCCCAGGTGGTACTTGACGTCGCCGTCAAATCCCTCTTCGTCGTCAAACTCTTTGCCCTCGAACTCGCTAAAAATCTGGCGGGCGGGCTTGCCAAAAATATGGGTGAGCACGTTGAGGCGACCCCGGTGGGCCATTCCCAGAACTACTTCTGCCACTCCGAGTTCCGCGGCGCGCTGCAGCATGAATTCCAGGCCCGGAATTAGGGATTCCGCCCCTTCAATGGAGAAGCGCTTTTGCCCGACAAACTTGGTGTTTAAGAAGCTCTCAAAGGCCACGGCCTCGTTGAGCTTGCGCAGGATGTGCTTCTTCTCTAGAGGCTGAAGCACCGGGTAGTTGTCGTTGGGATGAATGAACTTTTGAATCCACTTGACCACCTGGGGGTCGCGGATGTACATGTACTCCACCCCAATAGACCGGCAGTAGATCGCGTGAAGGTGGGCTATAATATCTCGCAGCGGAGCGGGTCCTGGTAGGTCCACTTCGACCGCGGCCTGAAACACGCTGTCTAGGTCGCTGTTGCTCAGTCCGAAATTCTCAAGATCAAGGGTCGGACGGTAGGTGCGGCGCTCGCGTACCGGGTTGGTTTGGGTAAAAAGATGGCCCCTTGTGCGGTAGCCGTTGACCAAATTGAGCACCATGAACTCTTTGCGCAAGGCCTCGGGCACTTCGGGGCCGACCGGCGCAACAAGGTCTTGGAGGTCGTCTCCGTAGGGGCTTCGGGCAAAGTCGTAGCCCTGAAAGAAGGCTCGCCAAGACGGCTCGACCGAATCAGGATTTTGGACGTACTGCTGGTAGAGTTCGTCTAGGTAAGCCACGTGGGCGCTGCCAAGAAAAGAAAAGCGATCCATATTGGGCTATATTCTCATCAAAATTACGGCCAAATGGCCTAGCTATCTCGCGAAAAAAGCCATTCAGACAGCTCCCTTAGGTCGCCAATGGATGCTCCAAGCTGGCCGGCCTGGTCAAGGGCCTCTAGAGCAAGATCATAATGTGCCCTTCGGCGCTGCTCTCCATAAGCACGTACTCCTGTGCTTTCAAGGGCATCAAGAAGTAATGCCACGCGCTCTGCTGCGCTCAAGGCAAGCGCTTGCTGAAGGTGATCTGGACTTCGTCGTCCCAATTCAATCCAAAGCAGGGTCTTTTTGCCCTGAATCAAATCTCCGCCTGCCTGCTTGCCCGTTTTTTGCGGATCTCCAAAGGCGTCGAGCAAGTCGTCGTGAATCTGAAAGGAGGTACCCAGCTCAAGGCCAAATGAGTAAAGTGCCTTGGCCAGTTCGGTCGAACCTCCGCCGCTCAAAACACCCATCTCTAGGGCGCAACCCAGAAGAACGCTGGTTTTGTAGCGGATCATTCGCAGGTAGGCACCCTCTTCAACCTGATCTTCGTGCTCAAAGTCCATGTCCCATTGCTGCCCCTCGCAAACCTCAAGGGCCGTGCGAGTAAACACCCGGTAGAGGTCTGGCTGCGCGGACTTCGGTGCGGACTCCAGAGCCTTGTAGGCAAGCACAAAGAGTGCATCACCACTTAAAATTGCGGTGTTCAATCCCCAGCGCTCGTGCACGGTGGCCTGCCCGCGCCGCAGGGGGGCTGCATCCATGATGTCGTCGTGGATGAGCGAAAAATTATGAAAGCGTTCCACTGCATGGGCCGCGGGCAGCGCGAGTTCGGCCTTGGCCCCGACGGATTCCGCCCCCATTAGGGCTAGGATTGGCCTGAGCCTCTTGCCGCCCATCGCTAAAATGTAGCGTTGCGGGGCATAGAGTCGGTCGGGTTGGCGATTCCATTCGGGTTCTCCCATAGACGCCTCGAGTGCCTGCAGAAAAAGGCGCTGTAATCGCTCTAAAGACTTCATTTATGGGGAATTGATGGCAAGTCCGCTTGCATAAATGGAATCAATGAATCAAGGATCGGAGGTACGCGCCGTAGCCGCTTTTGAGCAGCGGGGCCGCCAAGCGCTCCATTTGGGCCGAGTCGATGAAGCCTTGGCGAAATGCCGCTTCTTCGATGCAGCCGACCTTGAGGCCCTGGCGACGCTCGATGATTTGCACGAACTGTGCGGCCTCCATGAGGCTTTCGAAGGTACCCGTGTCGAGCCATGCGGTGCCGCGATCCATGATTTGCACGCTGAGCTCCCCCCTGCGCAGGTACTCGCGGTTGACGTCGGTAATCTCGTACTCGCCTCGAGCTGAGGGCTTGAGGTTAGCGGCAATTTCAACCACCTGATTGTCATAAAAATAAAGTCCCGGAACCGCG
>JBEEMM010000146.1:0-3163 GCA_041192685.1 Bacteroidota bacterium
GTGGTAATTGCCAAGGCCGGCCTGAGGAACTGCTTGCCGGTGAGGCGCATGCGTCCGTCGTAAAAAATGCCCATTTCGGCAATGGTCGCAAATGCCGAAGAGACGCGGCTGCGTTCCACGAGCTGCAGGGTTCCGGAATTCATTTGCATTTCACGCGGACCTGCGGGGTTGCCTCGCTGCCCCACGGTGATGCGGTGCTGCGGCGTGAATCGGTAGCCCACAAAGGATTGAAACAGCATAATTCCCTGGGCGTCATCGAGTTCTGACGTTCCTGACAGGTCGAGCGTTAGGCGGTAGTAAAATCGGCTGTCGCGGTGGTCGCCTGCAAAGCGCACACGGGCACGGCGCAACCGGGTACGTACCGTGGCATCCGAAAAAACCTCTGAGGGGCCGTACTTCCATTCCAAGTGCGGCTGAACCAGCGCGGTGATTTCGCCCGTAAATGGGCCTGATTGGTAGCTCCAGCCCTCACCCAATTGGTAGTTCTGGACGGTTGAGGACATGTCGTCTTCCCAATCCTGAGCCCACGCTGCGATCGGAAGGGCCAAGGCGGCCATTAAAGTGCAAATGCGCATATGCTCTGGTTTTGGTAGTTCCACGAACCGCGAGCCATCACCGCTCCGAGGTTCCATTCCGCGTCAAAGAGGCAGAAATCTGCATCTGCGCCGACTTCGATGCGCCCTTTGTGGATGAGTCCTAGGTTGCGCGCGGGGCTGCTGGTCACCGGCTTAAGGGCCACATCAGGCTTCACGCTGCCCTCGCGAACTAAGGACTGAAACGCGTGCAAATTTGCTGCAATCGGGGCCGGTCGGGTACCTATGACCTGTCCAGAGGCGTCCTTGCGGTCAAGACCCGCGTGTCCGTCGGTCGAGAACGTGATGAGGTCAGGGTTCACCCCCGCTTCGAGAGCGCGCAGCGCCGCTAAATGCGGTTCGGTGTACTTCGACGCTCCGGTGGTGATATCAATACTGCCACCCCGCAGCGCAAATTCAATGGCTTGCGTAAAGAGCGACTCCGTGCGCGCCACATGGGTAGGTGAAAGGTGCTGGATCGGCGCTTCAAAGTGGTCAAGCATTTCAAACAGCACATCCATTTGCGAAGCGGCTCCGCCCAAGTGAAAATGCAGAATGCCCTTTTTGCCGGACACCATTCCGCCCACCACGACCTCACGCACACGGCGCATCAGTTCGGTAGCGGTCGGATAACTTGAACGAATGTCACTGATGGCAATTTTGCAGCCCAGCACGGGCTGAATAAAGACCATGTCGCCTTGAATACTACCGGTAATGTACTTGGGGTCCATACCGTAGTAGCCAGTGAACATGTGTGCCGTCATCCCTTGCTCGTTGAGGCCCTGTACCTTGGCGTAGAGTGCTTCAATGGAGCGGGTTGCACCGTCGGTTCCGAGCAAACCCACCACCGTGGTGCTGCCCACCGCCATGAACTCGTCCATCGAAATTTCGCCAGTGAGCGAAGAGAATCCGCGCTTGCCCCCGGCACCCGCCACGTGCACATGCTGGTCGATCAAGCCCGGAGTCAGCACAGCGCCCTGAAGGTCGACGGTCCGAAGGCCAGGAAGCCGCACATCCAAATTGGCTTCCAGCGCCGCCACGCGGCCGCCCGCCACCAAAATGTCAACGATGCCCAATGGTTCCGGGCTCCAGATTTGGGCGTTTTGAATGAGGTACATATTGATTTAGGCGAAAAGTTGAAGAATTATCATGAGCAGCAGGCTTCCGACAACCGGAATGGCGTTGCGCTTGGCGAGGTCCATGGGGCTGACCTTAGCGAGGGCCGCCACGGCCAAGAGCACTCCCGAAATAGGCGAAACGGTGCGGCCCAAGGAGGCTGCAAGGTTCATGGGTAGTAAAATCCGCACCGCCGAAAGGCCAAAACGCACCGCTACGGCCGGAATCAAAGGCGAAAACGAAAAAAATGCGGCATTCCCCGAACCCATCAGAATAGACGCCAAGAAAATCAGCAGAACAAAGGCAATGATGACCAACGATTCCGTGGCGCCCAGCGAATGGATGGCCGACAGCATCGCATCCATGAATCCGAGCGCGATCAAGCCGTCTGCAAAGACCTCAGACACCAAAACCAGCGTAACCACGGTCGTGAAAATATCGCCCATACCCTTCCAAAACACCGCAATGGAATTCACGGCGTCGCGTAGGTTGCGCGTCGACAGGGTGTGCACAGCCCACGCTATGCCGAACGACATAAACATTGATGCAGTCGTGGTCAACGTGAACCTCGAACCCCAGACCCCTGTGGCGAGGTAGCTGCCGACCATGAGCAGAATAGGGAGCACGGGCACCACGGCGTAGTACCAGGGCTTAACGGCCTTTAATTCCGCCTCAGGCACAGCAACGGGTGCAGCAACCGCCCATTGGCGGTCAAACAACCAATTGCTCAAACCGTAGAGTAAGGCAAAGGCCACCATTAAGGGCATGGCGAGCAGCAACTGGTGGACTACCACATAATCCACCACCGAGATTCCGGCCACCTTGGCCGCCGCCGCAGTCAGGGCCGAAGCGGGCCCAATGCCAAATGCCGTGGTGCCGGTGATTACTGACGCCGCCGTGACGGGCCTAACTCCTAAGCGCAGCATGACCGGATAGGCCGAGGCCATCAGGAAGACGGCGAGGCCCGCTGCCGAGGTGATGCACACAAAAATCAGCTGCCCAAGGGGTATCAATGCCAAAACCAGCACGTTGGGAGGCAACTTCATGCGTTCCAGCGCTCGCATAGCGCGAACTACCAAGGACTCCGAAGCCCCAATGTAGTCGGCGTAGGCCACGAAGCCTCCGATGCTCATGATCATTAAGCCCACCCCACTAAGGCTCGACGCAAAGGAATCAACTATGGCTGAAAGCAGCGGAATCCCATCGCGCAACGCGGCACTCTGGGGAGTACCCAGCGCCAAGGCGGCCAGCATAAGCAGAACCGCGGCCACAAAGAGCACCGACTGCGCATGCCACTGTCGGTACAGCGACCAGGCCGTTAGCGAAACAAGGATAATTATCTTAAACAATCAAATTGTAAGAGGATTGAGTCAGGTTCAAGGTTCTCAAAACCAAACTACTGATGTACTCAATACATGGTCGCCTACCAATCCAACAGGAACAATGCCGAGGTTCACGCCGGCAGCGCGCGCCAG
>JBEEMM010000147.1:0-3623 GCA_041192685.1 Bacteroidota bacterium
AATCCGCTGCAACGCTATCGCCCCCGGCTTCATTGAAACCGAAATGACCGCAGTCCTCGATGAGAAGGTGGTACAGTCCTGGCGCGACGCCATTCCCTTAAAGCGCGGAGGCAGTCCTGAAGACGTAGCCAATGCCTGTGTTTTTCTCGCGAGCGACCTTTCGTCCTACATCAGTGGCCAAGTGCTGCAGGTTGATGGCGGACTTTTGACCTAAGCGTCAAGGCATTGGGGCCAATGACTCCGATGCATTGGCAGAAGCAGGCTAGGGGTGGACACTGCCTAGAGGCTAAACCATGAATTTTACTCAAAACCTCCGCATACTCCTTGGCCTTAATGGGCAATGCACTTCGTACTTTCGCAGCACAAATAACTGCAAATCCTTGAAATTGTCATGAGCGTTCTGGTCAACAAGCATTCTAAAATCATCGTACAAGGATTTACCGGCAAAGAAGGCAGCTACCATGCCGAGCAAATGCTGCAGTACGGCACCCAAGTGGTCGGAGGCATTACCCCTGGTAAAGGCGGGCAAACCCATCTCGGCCTTCCCGTTTTTAACACCGTCAGCTCGGCCGTTGAGGCTACTGGCGCAGACGTCTCCATCATTTTTGTTCCTCCGGCATTTGCGGCAGACGGCATCATGGAGGCTGCAGACGGAGGCATCAAGGTAATTATCTGCATCACGGAGGGTATCCCTGTGGCAGATATGGCAAAGGCAAAAGGATACGTCAGGGAGCGCGGAGTTCGCCTTATTGGTCCAAACTGCCCAGGAGTAATTACGGCGGATGAAGCCAAAGTGGGCATCATGCCCGGATTTGTCTTCAAAAAAGGAAGCATTGGAATCGTTTCAAAATCAGGAACCCTTACCTACGAGGCGGCGGACCAGTTGGTCAAGGCTGGCCTAGGGATAACCACAGCCATTGGAATTGGTGGCGATCCGATTATTGGTACCACCACTAAAGAGGCGGTTGAGCTTCTTATGAACGACGACGAGACCCTAGGCATCGTGATGATCGGCGAAATCGGCGGACAGCTCGAGGCCGAGGCAGCGCGTTGGATTAAAGCCGACGGCAACCGCAAGCCCGTAGTAGGATTTATTGCCGGTGAAACGGCGCCTAAAGGCCGCACCATGGGGCATGCGGGAGCCATCGTAGGCGGTTCTGACGACACGGCACAGTCCAAAAAAGCGATTCTACGAGAGTGCGGAGTGCATGTGGTGGATTCTCCAGCCCACATTGGCAAGCGCATGGCGGAACTCTTCGGCGTAAAAGCTTGACCATGAACAGGGCTCAGGCCTACGGAGACGGTATATTTGAGACCATGAGGATTCACCGTGGTCGCATTCTTCACCCCGAAGAACACTATTTTAGGCTCATGTCGGGCATGCGCATTCTGCGCATGCAAATACCCAGCTGCTGGAGTCCTGATGGGTGGCTCCAAGCTATGGAGCTCGACAAACTCGACCCAACATTGGACTACCGCCTAAGGCTCACCGTGTGGAGAAAGGGTAAATTGGGCTACGCGCCAGAACCGGAATCAGGAGTTGATTGGGTTGTAGAGGCATCGGCCATAGACGGGATTGGCTATCCCATTCCGGTCAACCGTCCCCTGCTAGGACTTTTTCAAGAACACCGTAAAAATGCGGGCTTGCTCGCCAACCTAAAAACCACGAGTGCAGTGCTTTATGTGCTTGCAGCAGGGTTTTCTCGCGAACAGGGGGTTGACGACGTTCTTCTTCTCAACCCTGAGAATCAAGTAATCGAAGCCGGTAAATCCAATGTAATGCTCCTTCAAGGCGATTCCTTGATAACTCCACCCTTAAGTTCCGGTGCCCTGAAAGGCGTGATGCGAGAGGTGGTTATCGGGCTTTCGTCGAAGCTGGGCCTCAGTGTGCGTGAGGAGGCATTCAGTCCTTTTGCTCTTCAGGAGTCCGACGAAGTATGGTTGACCAATGCCCTTCAGGGCGTTTCGGCGGTACGCCAGTTTCGCAAGACGGAATTTGCTTGCGCTAAGGCAGAGTTAATGCAGGCCTTGGTGCAAGAAAGAGCCCAAATGGCTCAATTCCAGTGAGGTTCTTCGGGCGAATTAAGCCAAAGCTTGTGGTGATCGGGCCATTCTGAAGCCCAGGATCGGTAGAGTTCTTCGCGGTTCCACCATGTCGAAAGGGCAGAGGGTTCTCTCACAATCCAGCTGTCCTGCTCGAGTTCTGCCTCCAGTTGCTGGGGAGCCCACCCGGCATATCCTGCCATAAACCGAATTTCAGAGGAGTTTATTTCACCCCTTTCTATGGCGGACCGCACCGCTGCAAAATCTCCGCCAAAAAACAAATCAGGTCCAACATGTTCGCCATTGGGAATTAAGTCGGGCCTCCGGTGAACGTAGTAAAGGCTATCGGTAGCAACGGGACCACCTATATACAAAGGCCAGTCGGGCCAAGCTCCATTCAAGGCTTGATCCAGGGTATATTGACTTATTCTATTGATAATAAGCCCTTCAGCTTGTTCAGAATCCCACTTGGTCATCAAAAGGACAGAGCGCGTGAAGTTTTCATCCTCCAGTAGTGGATGCGCCATTAAAAAATAGCCTGGATTCCCCCGCATGCTTCCTAATTTAGCGCAAATATGGCCCTGCACGACGACCGCAAAGAATACCTTAAAAAAAGCCTCGATGACCAGGGGCTTCATCATGATCCAATGGTCCAGTTTGGCTTGTGGCTTCAGGAATACCGGGAGACTGGAGCCGAAGACTCCACGGCCTTTGCCATCAGTACCGTTTCGAGCAATGGTGATCCTGACTCGAGGATTGTACTCCTCAAAGAGGTTCGAGACGAACAACTGGTCTTTTTCACCAACTACAACTCTAAGAAGGGCCGCGATTTAAGTACGAATCCTCGGGCCCATGCCTTGTTTTTTTGGTCCAATCTGGAACGGCAGGTTCGAATACTCGGTTCCGTTGTGCGAATTCCGCGCGACGACAGCGAACGCTACTTCGCAAGCAGACCAATTAAAAGCCAATGGGGGGCTGCGGCGTCCCAGCAGTCCGAGCCCATTTCAAACCGGGCTGCAATGGATGACCAACTCAGACTTACCCAGGAGGCTTATCCGACCCAGGTTCCCTGCCCTCCCGATTGGGGTGGATTTGCCTTAAGTGTGGATCGTATTTGAACGACTACAACCATGAAGCAATCAACTTTTGCCCTAGTAGGCTGCGGGCGCATAGGCCAGCGCCATATTGAAATGATTCGCAATTTAGAGGGAGCCAAGCTTGTTGGCACCTGCGACCTGAAGACGGCGTCTGAGCTCGGTTTGGCAAAGGATCACCCTCACTACCAATCCCTTGACGAACTGCTTGCCGCACACCAGGTTGACGTGCTGGCCATTGCCAGTCCCAATGGGCTTCACGCAGAGCAGGCCATTGCTGGCCTAAATGCAGGAGCCCACGTAATTATTGAGAAGCCCATGGCTCTGACTAAGTCCGATGCAGAGCGCGTTCTTCACCTTGCCCTACAAAAAGGTCTTTATGTGTTTGGAGTAATGCAAAATCGATATTCTCCGCCCTCGGAATGGCTAAAGTCCATAGTGCAAAGCGGAAGTTTGGGTGAAATTTTTCAGGTTCACATTGATTGC
>JBEEMM010000148.1:0-3113 GCA_041192685.1 Bacteroidota bacterium
CCCCCTTCAGGCCATTATTTTTGATAGCGTCTACAATTCCTTCCGCGGAATCGAGGCAATATTCCGCATTAAAAATGGCACGATTCGCAAGGGCGAGGCTGTGAAATTTATGGCTACGGGCAAGACCTATTTTGCCGACGAAATTGGTGTGTTGCGCCTCAACAAAGAGCCGCGCGATCGCATGGCCGCTGGCGACGTGGGTTACATTATCAGCGGAATCAAGGAGGCTAAAGAGGTCAAGGTCGGCGACACCATAACCACTGTGGCCAACCCCGCCACCGAGGGAATTACCGGTTTTGAAGACGTGAAGCCCATGGTTTTTGCGGGAATTTATCCGGTGGTGAACGAGGAGTTCGAAGAACTTCGCGGCGCTCTCGAAAAACTGCGCCTCAACGACGCTTCTTTGACCTTTGAGGCCGAAACCTCCGCGGCTCTGGGCTTTGGATTTCGATGCGGATTCCTCGGAATGCTGCACATGGAGATTGTACAGGAACGCCTTGAGCGCGAATTCAATATGACGGTGATCACCACCGTTCCCAACGTTTCGTACTTCGCCTACCACAAGGCCGACGTGAACAAAGCGATTTTGGTTACCAATCCGTCGGACTATCCGGATCCCTCAGGCCTTGACCGCATCGAGGAGCCCTTTATTAAGGCGCAGATTATCACCAAGTCAGAGTACGTTGGCGGTGTTATGACCCTGTGCATCGACAAGCGGGGAGTGATTACCGGCCAGAGCTACCTGACGGCCGACCGTGTGGAGCTGAACTTTGAAATGCCCCTTGCCGAGATTGTCTTTGACTTTTATGACCGTCTTAAGACGATTTCTCGCGGATACGCATCGTTTGACTATCATCCCACCGGCTACAGAGCTTCGCTCTTGGTCAAGGTTGATATTATGCTCAATGGCGACCCCATCGACGCCCTGTCGGCCTTGATTCACAAAGACAAGTCCTACGACATTGGCCGTCGGCTTTGCGAGAAACTAAAGGAGCTGATTCCGCGCCAGCAGTTTGTGATTGCAATTCAAGCAGCCATTGGCGCCAAAATTATTGCGCGCGAAACCCTCTCTGCCCTGCGCAAGGACGTGACCGCCAAGTGCTACGGCGGAGACATTAGCCGCAAGCGCAAGCTGCTCGAGAAGCAGAAGGAAGGCAAGAAGCGCATGCGCCAGCTCGGCAATGTGGAGATTCCGCAGACCGCGTTTTTGGCCGTGCTCAAGCTGAACGACTGACGGCGCTGCGCGCAAGCTACTAGTAACTAGCAACTGGTTCGGCGCTTCGCGCCGGTCGTTACCTTCGCGGTATGGCTAAATCTTCCAAAGCATTTGAAACGCTTGCAGCAAAGCGCGCCGAGGCGAAGCTCGGCGGTGGACAGGCGCGTATTGACGCCCAGCACCAAAAGAAAAAGCTAACGGCCAGAGAGCGCCTTGAGCTCCTCTTTGACGACGGGTCCTTTGAAGAGCTCGGGGCCCTTGTGACCCACCGGAGCAGCCTTTTTGGGCTCGACAAGCAGCAGTTTCTCGGCGACGGAGTTATTACCGGCTACGGCAAGGTCAACGGCCGACTCACCTACGCCTACGCCCAGGACTTTACCGTGCTCGGAGGCTCCTTGGCCGAGGCGCACGCAGAGAAGATTTGCCGTCTTATGGACCTGGCCTTAGACAACGGCGCGCCCATCGTGGGCCTCAACGACTCGGGCGGAGCCCGCATTCAAGAGGGTGTCGTCAGTCTGGGCGGCTACGCCGACTTGTTCTACCGCAACACTCTGGCCTCGGGGGTGATTCCACAACTGAGCCTAATCATGGGCCCCTGCGCGGGCGGAGCCGTGTATTCGCCCGCCTTGACCGACTTTATTGGCATGGTCGAAGGCAATTCCTACATGTTTGTCACGGGCCCCAACGTTGTCAAAACCGTAACCCACCAAGACGTGACCTCCGAGGAGCTGGGCGGAGCCTCCGCACATGCCAGCAAGAGCGGCGTAACGCATTTTACCTACCCCAACGGACCCGTGGCCATCGAAGGCTTCAGAACGCTGCTTCGCTACCTGCCGCAAAACAACCAAGACGGAGTTTCTCTGCTGCCCTATACCAATTCTGGCTCCGAGCTGCGCCCCAACCTCGACAAGGCAGTGCCCGAGAGCGCTCTACAGCCCTACGACATGCGCGAGGTCATCGCGGAGGTCGCCGATTCCGAGAGTTTTTTGGAGGTGCACCAGCACTTTGCC
Organism: Bacteroidota bacterium; assembly: GCA_041192685.1. Classification (GTDB taxonomy): domain Bacteria; phylum Bacteroidota; class Bacteroidia; order Flavobacteriales; family Schleiferiaceae; genus TMED14. The sequence goes on from JBEEMM010000148.1 coordinate 2,227, forward strand.
GAGAACATGATTGTAGGATTTGCCCGCCTAGGGGGCCGCTGCATCGGCATTGTAGCCAACCAGCCGGCTCATTTGGCCGGAGTTCTAGACATTCCTGCCTCGACCAAGGGCGCGCGTTTTGTGCGTTTTTGCGACGCCTTCAGTATTCCGCTTTTGGTGCTTGTCGACGTTCCCGGATTTTTACCCGGGACGGACCAGGAATGGAACGGAATCATCGTGCACGGAGCTAAGTTGCTGTATGCCTTTAGTGAGGCCACGGTGCCGCGCATCACCGTCATCACGCGCAAGGCCTATGGCGGAGCCTACGACGTTATGAATTCGAAGCACATCGGCGCCGACCTCAACTACGCATGGCCTTCGGCTGAAATCGCCGTGATGGGCGCCAAGGGCGCTGCCGAGATCATTTTTAAGGGCGAAATCAGTGCCTCGTCAGATCCTGCAGCGCTTTTGGCCCAAAAAGAGGCCGAGTACGCCGAGGCTTTTGCCAACCCCTATCAGGCCGCAGCCCGCGGCTACGTTGACGAGGTGATTTTTCCGCACGAAACCAGGGCCAAGCTCCTGCGCGCCTTTAGCATGCTGGAGAATAAGTCGGTTTCGCGGCCCAAGCGCAAGCACGGGAATATTCCGCTCTAAACGGCGGAAGGGCAATCGATGCGGGCATTTGGGCAAGTGCCCATCTCGCGCTACATTTGCCGTCCCTTTAACGATGCCCCATCGTCTAATTGGCAGGACAGCGGTTTTTGGTACCGTATGTCTAGGTTCGAGTCCTAGTGGGGCAACTTAACACAAACTTAACATTCTATTTTATAGGGTGTTAGGTTTTTTTGTTGCAACCAATGTTGCAACTTTTCTGCACGGCTTTCAGCACCATTGTGGAATTTTCATAG
>JBEEMM010000149.1:0-3110 GCA_041192685.1 Bacteroidota bacterium
GTTGGCGGTCGGCTTTCTTGCAGAGGCACAGCCCCTACCCCAAATTGAGGTTCAAACCCTGGGCGGGACCAAGGTCCCCATTGCCAGCTTGCACCAAACAGGCAAACCAACGATCGTTAGTTTTTGGGCAACGTGGTGCAAACCCTGCATCAATGAACTTAATTCTATAGCTGAGCGCTACGATGAACTGCAAGAAGAACTCGGCGTGACTTTGGTAGCCGTGAGCATAGACGACTCGCGCACCAGTCCTAAGGTGGGGCCTTTTGTCGCCGGACAGGGCTGGGACTACACCGTAGTTCTTGACCCGAACAGCGACCTGCGGCGCGCTATGGGAGTCAATAACGTTCCCCATACCTTTCTGCTCAACGGAGCAGGAGAAATTGTTTGGCAGGTGAACAAGTACGTTCCGGGCGAAGAGGAGGTCCTTATCTCCGAGATACGCAAACTGAAGTAGCCGTGCGTAGGGTTGTACTCATGGCCTTGGCAGTCTTCTCGGCAAGCCTTTGGGCCCAGCAAAGCCAAACGGATGCCCTGGGCGGAACGCTCCGCGCCGTAATGCAGTTTGATGCTCAGGCCTACGTGCGCGACTCCGTGCTCGACCCCGCGGGCGACTACTACCCCGAGGAACGCGCTCTTGGCCAAGGCTGGGCTCTGTTTACCTACGATCGAGGCAATCTTAGGATGGGCATGCGCTACGAAAACTACCAGAATGCTTTGCTCGGCTTTCCGTCCGGATACCGGGGCGAAGGCATTACCTACCGCTTTGCGCAATGGCAGCAGGGCAAGTTTGACGTCACGGTAGGGAACTTTTTTGAGCAGTTTGGTCAGGGACTGATTTTTAGGGCCTACGAAGAACGCGGCCTGGGACTCGACAACGCCATGGACGGCAGCCGCATCATCGCGCGATTGTCCAAGGGCCTTACCCTAAAAGGAGTTATTGGAAAGCAACGAGTATATTTTACTAAAAGTGAAGGCATCACGCGCGGATTGGATGCGGAATGGGCCCTTAACGAGGCACTGCCCTTTTTGAATAAATCCGGACTAAACCTCAATGCCGGAGCAAGCTTTGTCTCTAAGTTTCAGCGCGGATTTGACCCCCTGCTCAACCTGCCTGCCAACGTCGGCGCCTGGGCTTACCGCCTAGGAGCCAACTATAAGGGTTTTAATCTCAATGCGGAGTATGCTTATAAGATTAATGACCCAAACTTTGACAACGGCTACATCTACAAACCGGGTGAAGCATTTATTGCCACCGCGACCTATTCCCAAAAAGGACTTGGTGTGCTGGCGATGGTCAAGCGCATTGACAACTTTAGCTTTCGCTCCGACCGCAACGGCCAGCAGTTTGACGCGCTCATCAACTTTATTCCTCCGACCGGAAACCTCCATACCTATGTTTTGCCGGCCCTCTACCCCTACGCCACCCAGATCAACGGAGAAATGGGCTATCAGTTTGATGTTAACTATCTGATTCCAAAAAAATCAGTGCTGGGCGGTCGGTACGGAACCAAGCTCGCACTGAGCATTGCCTCGTCGCAAAGCATCGACCGTCAAGCACTCCAAGACGGGAGTTTTGGTGATAAAGGGAGTCAAGGCTACGAAAGCGACGCCCTCACCTGGGGTACGATTCCCTACTTCCGCGACCTCAACTTCAGCATAAGCCGCAAGTTTAGTTCCCAATACAAGTCGCAGTTCACCGCATACCGCTTTGTCTACAACAAGTCGGTACTGACCGATGGAGTAAACGACTACAGCATCATTGCTGCGCCCGACAGCGACAGCGCCCTGGTAATTCCCGCAATGGTCTGGGAGCAGCAGTTTGCCCTACCCAACCACCAAACCCTGCGCACCGAACTTCAGTGGTCTGGGGGACAAGGGTTTCGCGGAGGTCTTGCCATGTTTTTGGCCGAATGGACCGTTTCAAAAGCTTGGACCGTCGCAGTGCAGGACGTCTACAACTACGGACACCCTTCGGAATCCCGGCGAATTCACTATCCGCTCCTTTCGGTGGTGCACTTTGATGGCCCAACGCGAATTCAAATGGGCTACGGGCGCCAGCAGCAGGGAATCTTCTGTGTGGGCGGCGTCTGCCGGGTGGTTCCCCCGTCCAACGGCCTGAGTTTGTCCTTAACAACCCAATTTTAATGCGGAATTTCACTTTTACCTTGGTTTTGGCAGGTTTTGCCTGGTCCTGTGACTACATCGACGAACCCTTTCGCGATTCGGGCGGAGGCAATTCCACCGAGGCCAACGGCGATACCGTGCTGCAGAGCGAGCGCGCAGTGCTCGTGGAGGACTTCACCGGTCACCAGTGCAAGAACTGCCCCAAGGCATCGAAGGTGCTCCAGCAGCTCGACAGTCTTTATGGGTCCGCGCGCGTAATCGGCCTGGCCATTCATGCGGGTCCAGCCAACTTTACCTCGGTATCGCCCGAATACCCGCGGGACTTCACCACTGATGATGGTGACGATTTGGCCAGCTTTTTTGGCGTCTGGGGTCTCCCGCTCGGGATGGTAAATCGTTTGGACTTTGCCAGCAGCACCCACCTCAAGACCTACAGCTCCTGGGCGGCATTGACGGCCACCGAACTGGCCTTGGCTCCTGAAGTCCTCTTCAATGCCTACAGTGGATTCGACAGCACCTCGGGAGTGGCTACGGTTCGATTGGATGTTCGCGCTCAGAGCAGCTTCAGCAACGCAATAGGCCTTGCAGTCTACCTCAAGGAATCAGGTATTGTATCGCCTCAATTGATGCCGGACCAAACTCGCGACACGAGCTATGTGCACTACAACGTCTTTCGCTCCGCACCCTGGGGACCCTTTGGCCAGGAGGTTTGGTCGGCCGGCGCTTCAGCGGCAGGGGCCGTTAAAAACTACGAGGCCTCAAAAACCTTGGACCCGAGTTGGAACCCTTCGCAAATGCATTGGGTTGCCTTAGCCTACGACAAAAGCACCTACCGCGTGCTTCAGGCCCTCCAAATTTCGGTTAAGTAGCCTGGCCATCGCCTGAGGAGAAGGCAGCCTCCACGTTGCGCTGAATTCGCAAAAGTCCGGTTCGAGAGACCGCGGATTGGCCAAATGCCGCATCAAAAGACTCTTGGCTTGAATGCC
>JBEEMM010000150.1:0-3516 GCA_041192685.1 Bacteroidota bacterium
CGGCTTCTGCCTGAGCAACCCTAATCCTTGCCTGCGCCTGGCCTTCGGCCTCAAGAATGGCCGACTGCTTCTGGCCTTCTGCGCGCTGAATATCAGACTCGCGCTGGCCCTCGGCGGTGAGAATTTGGCTGCCTTTCTCACCCTCGGCTTCAAGAATGGTAGCCCGACGCGTGCGCTCGGCGCGCATCTGCTTCTCCATGGCGTCGCGTATCGCCAGGGGCGGATTAATATCTTGAAGTTCAACCCGATTGACCTTAACGCCCCACTTATTGGTGGCATCGTCAAGGATGGCGCGCAGCTTTGCGTTGATGGTGTCGCGGCTGCTCAAGCACTGGTCGAGGTCCATCTCTCCCACCACGTTGCGCAGGGTGGTCTGGGTGAGCTTCTCAATGGCGTTGGGCAGGTTGCCAATCTCATAAACGGACTTAAGCGGGTCAATAATTTGAAAATAGATCAGGGCGTTGATCTCCGTGACCACGTTGTCGCGGGTAATCACGTTTTGCTTGGGGAAGTCGTAGACGTTCTCGCGCAAGTCAATGCGGTCCTGCAGCCCCCGTCTCGGTATAGCGCCAGTTAATTTGCCGCGGACGATCAATAACCGGAATAACAATGTTGATGCCCGACTCCAGCGTGCGGTGGTACTTGCCGAGGCGTTCGATGAGCATGGCTTCGGACTGCTTCACGATGCGAATTCCCTTGCCGAGAAGCACCACAACCAAAATAGAAAGCGAAGAAAAGAGGATGAGGGTATACATATCTTAAATGTACGCCCCGCGGCGGTGAAGGCGGCTCTGCCGCCGCAACTAGTTACTAGCAACTAGTGACCACTATTCCTGTCCTCCGCGCGGAACCCTAAAGTAGTCGCTGTCGGCGCCGGGAGCGCCGCGCAGGGCCTCGGCATGGCTCAAGGGATCGGTGGGGAGGTCTTCGCGCAGCACGTTTTCTCGGTCGGTCATGTAGACCAAGGGCTCAACTCCGTCGAGGTCAAGGGCGCGGACCTTGTCGACAAAGCCCAGCATCTTGCCTAGGTCGCCCAGCAGGGAGTCTGCCTCGAGGTCGCTGAGTTCGAGCTTGGCGATGTCGGCGAGCTTGAGCACGTCTTGGCGGGTGAGGTTCATGATTGCGATGCGTAGCGGTTGAGTTCGGCCAAAATTAGCGCATAAACCTGGGCGTTGAGCGCGTCGGCATCGGCACCGGCCGTCTCAATCGGGCTGTGCACGGTGGCGCGGATTCGTCCAGGGAATCCGCCCTTGGTAAAATCAGGAAAGTGCCGGCGGTTGTCGGGGAAGGTTATGGGCAAAATCGGAACTCCCGCTTCTACAGCCAGTTGAAACGCTCCGTTTTTGAACGGAGCCAGGCGCACCTTGGGGTCCTTGGGAATTCCGCCCTCGGGGTAGATGCACATGCTGCTGCCGCGCGCAAGCCGCCTGCGGGCTTTATCGAGAACCTGCCGTTTGGACGCCAAGGAGCTTCGGTCGACCACGATGCAACTCCGCTTAAAGAAGAAGCCAAAAAGCGGAAGCTTCGCCAGTTCTGCCTTGCCTATGAATACCGTGGGCGACTTGATCAGGCGGTAGCAGTACATTATGTCGAGTTCAGAGCTGTGGTTGCTCACGACCATATAGGCTCGGCTCCAGTCGATGCGGCTCTCGTAGCGGACCTTGCGAATCAGGCCCATTCCGTTTAGAATCCATGCGGCCCAAAGGCGTCCGTATCGGTAAAATTGGGGGAACTGATCGACCCTTCTGCTGTACCAAAACAACCAAGGGAATAGGGCCAAAATGCTTAAAAGCATCAGCGTAAAATACCAGATGTGGTAAAGGATTCCGAAGGCGCGTTTCACAAATTCAGCTTCTGGTTTCTAGCTACTAGTTTGGTTTTCAGGCGAAAACTAGCAACAAGCAACTAGTAACGCTCTTGCCTACTTCATTTCCCAAGACTCCATGAACTTGGTCGTGTAGTTGCCCGCAACAAAGTCAGGGTGGTCCATGAGCTGTCGATGGAAGGGAATCGTCGTCTGAACGCCTTCGATGATGAACTCGTCGAGGGCTCGCTTCATGCGCTCAATGGCCTGCTCGCGGTTGCGGCCGGTGCAAATGAGTTTGGCAATCATGGAGTCGTAGTTCGAGGGAATCGAGTAGCCCGCATAAACGTGGGTGTCGATGCGCACGCCGTGGCCCCCGGGGGCGTGGAACGCGGTAATCTTGCCGGGGCAGGGACGAAAGTTGTGGTAGGGATCTTCGGCGTTGATGCGGCACTCGATGGCGTGCTTGTTCGGCTCGTGGTTGCGTCCCGAAATCATGACTCCGCTGGCGATTTTAATTTGCTCCCGAATTAGGTCGTAGTCCGTGACCTCCTCGGTGATGGGATGCTCTACCTGAATTCGGGTATTCATCTCCATAAAAAAGAAGTTGCGGTGCTTGTCAACCAAGAATTCGACCGTTCCGGCGCCTTCGTAGCTGATGTATTTAGCCGCTTTTACCGCTGCGTCGCCCATTGCCTTGCGAAGCTCGGGAGTCATAAAGGGCGAAGGAGTTTCTTCGAGCAGTTTTTGGTTGCGGCGCTGAATGGAGCAGTCGCGCTCGCTCAGGTGGGAGGCTTGCCCAGACTGGTCGCCCACTACTTGAATCTCAATGTGGCGGGGCTCTTCAATGAGCTTCTCCATGTACATTCCGTCGTTTCCGAATGCCGCTGCTGCCTCTTGGCGGGCGGATTCCCATGCTTTTTCGAGGTCCGCCTCTGCCCAAACGGCCCGCATTCCCTTGCCTCCGCCTCCGGCAGTTGCCTTCATCATCACGGGGTAGCCAATTTCTTTGGCCGTCTTTTTGGCGTGTTCCAAAGAGTCGAGCAGGCCTTCAGAGCCCGGCACGCAGGGCACGCCAGCCTCGTTCATGGTTGACTTGGCCGTGGCCTTGTCGCCCATTTTATCAATTTGCTCGGGCGTTGCCCCGATGAATTTAATGCCATGCTCGGCACAAATTCGAGAAAACCGTGAATTCTCCGAAAGGAATCCGTAGCCCGGGTGAATCGCGTCGGCGTTGGTGATTTCTGCGGCAGCAATCAGATGCGAAATTTTAAGGTAGCTGTCTCTCGATGGAGCTGGTCCGATGCAAACGGCCTCGTCGGCGAACCGAACGTGCAGGGAGTCGCGGTCGGCCTCAGAGTACACGGCGACCGTTTTAATACCCATCTCTCGGCAGGTGCGAATGATGCGCATCGCTATTTCACCCCGGTTGGCGATGAGGATTTTATTAATCATGCTGCGAAATTTAGAGCGGGCGCTTAGGCCGGATCAACTAAAAAGAGGGGCTGGCCGTACTCGACTGGCTTCATGTCGTCGGCCAGAATCTTAACGACGGTACCTGCGACTTCGCACTCGATTTCGTTAAAGAGCTTCATGGCTTCAATGATGCAGACCGTTTGCCCGACCGTCAGCACGTCGCCCACATTCACAAACACGGGTTTGTCGGGGCTTGGCTTGCGGTAGAAGGTTCCGATCATCGGGGCCGTCACCGT
>JBEEMM010000151.1:0-3038 GCA_041192685.1 Bacteroidota bacterium
GGCCGCGGGCTTGCCTGAGGTTCACTTTGTTCCGCTGTCGGCCCTCGTGGGCGACAATGTGGTCGAGGCCTCGGCCCACATGCCCTGGTACAGCGGCCCTACCCTGCTGGCCTTGCTTGAGACCCTCGAGCCGGCTGTTCCAGAAGCGCTAAGCGACTTCCGATTCCCGGTTCAGACCGTGATTCGCCCCCGCACTACCGAGCACCACGACTTTAGGGGCTATGCCGGGCGCGTGGCGGGCGGATGCGTCGCCGTGGGCGACCGCGTCACCGTGTGGCCTGAAGCGCTTGAAGCAACTGTAGAAGGCATCTTTTTGGGCGACCAGGCGCTGCAGGAGGCCCAGTACGGCCAGTCCGTGGTTTTGACCCTTGACCGCGACGTCAATGTGGCCCGCGGGAGCGTGCTGACCGCAGGTTCCGCACCACAGCGCGAGGCCCTACTCAAAGCCAAGCTTTGCTGGCTCGATGCCAAGGGGCACAGTCCCGGATTGCGCTATGAATTTCGCGCGCACGGAGGCCAGGGCCAAGCCATGATTGCCGAGGTCGAGCGGGTGCTGAACCTTGAAACCCTTGCCTACGAACCCGGCACGGGCCAGCTCGAAACCAACCAAATTGCCGAAGTTTCGGTGCGCTGCGCTCAGGCACCAACCACCGAAACCTATGCTAACCAGCGAATGATGGGCGGATTCATCTTGGTGGATCCGGTGCGCGGAACCACCGTGGCCGCAGGAATGATTCAGTGGCATGGCCTCTGAGAACAAAACCCAACCCACCGCGACTTCGGTCGACGAATTTTTGAATGGCCTGACCAAAGCGGGGCAACGAGAAGACAGCATGGTGTTGGACCAGATGATGCGCCGAGTGACCGGCTATGCACCGGCACTGTGGGGCAAGATTGTGGGCTACGGCCGCTTTGACTACCACTACCCCACGGGACGCCAGGGCACGTGGTTTGGCTTGGGCTTCGCACCCCGTGCGGCCGAGCTCAGCATTCACCTCAGTCTGGGAGGCGGCGAAGAGCCCTTTGCCCCATGGCTTTCGCGCCTCGGGAAGCACAAAATGGGAGCGGGATGTCTGTACATCAAACGATTGTCTGATGTTGACCTGACTGCTTTAGAAGATCTTTTGACCGAAGCCTACGCGCAAAACCGCGCCAACCCCGTGCTGACCGAAGTATTGGATTAGCCAAACTTTTCGCTAGGTTTGGCGCTATGGACCGCAGTTCCCAAGTTCTCTTTCTCGAGCATGCCCGATCACGGCTGCCGCAGCGCATTCAATGGGCCGAAGAGCTCGCTGAGCTCCTCAACATTGGTATTGATTCCGCCTACCGACGCATTCGCGGCGAAACCGCGCTGACGTTTAACGAAGCCGTGGTGGTGTCGCACAAGTACGACATTTCGCTGGACTACCTTTTTAAAGAGGGCAACGAACGCGTCGAATTTGATGCGGGCCACCCGATTCGCACATTGGCCGACTACGCCGACTATACCAAGCGCGTAGTGGACCGCATGCTCGACCTCGAAAAGCATCGCGAAGACCTGCACATGTACTACGCGGCCATGGATTTTCCGCTGTTTTACGTCTACCAGTTGCCCGAAATGGCGCGCATGAAGACCTACTTTTGGGCGCGCACCATCATCGGAATTCCTGAATTTCAAGGATTTTCGCTGGATGACTTTCAGCTTCCGCCTGAGCGCGAGGCGGCGCGCCAAGTAGTGTCCCAAGCCTATGCAGGCATTCCCGGAACCGAGATCTGGACCCCCATGTGCTTCTACGGAACCCTCAAGCAGATTCAGTTCTTGTGGGACACGGGGCTGATCAAGTCGCGTGATGTCGCCCTTGGTTTGCTGGCTGAACTCGACACTTTAGCAGACCGTTTGTGGGCGCAGGCCGAAGCAGGACGCAAGTGGGTTCCGGCCAAAAATGCGGCTGTGGGTGCTCCATTCCGGCTGTTTTTGAGCGAGTTGTCGCTGGGCAATAACGGGGTAGTGCTTGAGCACCCCTCGGGCCCGCGCACATTTTTGAGCTACAACACCTTCAACTTCATCGAAACGAGCCAGCCGGCCTTTGCCGAGACCACCATGGCCTGGATCCAGCAGGTCTGCTCGCGATCCACCGAAATGTCTTCGGTGGCCAAGGCGGAACGCGATCGCTACATCGCCAAGCTGAAGCGCCAGGTGGAGTCGATTCGGCAGTACTTGGTGAACGACCAAGAAACGTTGCTTTAATTCAAAAACCCCTCAATTCCAAGGGCTTCCAATAAATTATCGGGCCAAAAAATTAAGCGTGGTGGGGGCACTCAGCACCCTCAGCCATGCACTCCTTGGTGCAGCTATGGGCTGCAGCATCGCCTTCAGCAGGAGCCGCTTGGGTGCCTTCAGCGCCTTCGGCCGGAGCCTCCTGGTGCATGGGGCAGGTACCGCTTGACATGCATTCGGGACTGCAGACGTGACCCGCCTGCTCCATCGCTGGCGCGCTGTGCTCGTCGGCATGGCTTGCGTCAACTGCAATGAAAGGAGCAATAACCAGGGCCACAATAGAAGTAAGCTTGATGAGAATGTTCATCGACGGACCGGAAGTGTCTTTAAACGGATCTCCCACGGTGTCGCCGGTGACCGCAGCTTTGTGGGGCTCGCTGCCTTTTTTAAAGACTTGCCCCTCGATGACCACACCCTTCTCAAAACTCTTTTTGGCGTTGTCCCATGCACCGCCTGCATTGTTTTGGAACATGCCCATAAGCACCCCACTCACGGTGATGCCCGCAAGCAAACCGCCCAAAGCCTCAGGACCCATAACAAAGCCCACAAGCACCGGGGCAAGAAGTGCCAAGGCTCCTGGAGCAACCATTTCTCGAATCGATGCCTTGGTTGAAATTTCTACGCACTTCTCGTACTCTGGCTTGCCCGTACCCTCCATGATGCCGGGAATCTCGCGAAACTGGCGACGCACCTCGTGAACCATCTCCATGGCAGCCTTACCCACCGCACTAATGGCAAGCGAGCTAAAGAAGAACGGAATCATTGCCCCTACAAAAAGCAT
>JBEEMM010000152.1:0-3025 GCA_041192685.1 Bacteroidota bacterium
GCCGGGGTAGGCAATTTGGATGTGGCCCAAGACGGCCGATAAATCCACCGTACTCATAGGAACCGACGAAATTTTAGCGAGGTCGTTGAAGTCGCCTGCTACCGCGGTCATTGCATCAATTTGAGCCAGCATGGCCTCGGCGTATTCCTTGACTTCAGCCACCGAGAGTTGGCTTGCTCGGCTCGCGTGAAGCTGGGTCATTAGGCGCATCGGCGTGAGGGGATTTTTGATTTCGTGCGCTACCTGCTGAGCCATCTCGCGCCAAGCCTCCTCTTTCTCGGCGTGCGCAAGGGCTATGGCGTTTTCTTCGTTCTTTCGCACCATGCGGTTGTAGGAGTCAACAAGCTGCCCAATCTCGTCTTTGGAGCGCCATTCCACCGGCCGCGGACTCCTAGAGCCGTCTTCAAAATTCCCCTTCATGGCATCGCCCACCACCTCAAGCCCGCGCGTGATGCTGCGCGACAGCATGTAGGCAAAGTAGGTGGCGGCCAAAAAGAGAACCAGGTGGAGCCAAGCAAGGGCCTTAAAAAAGTCCATGTCCTCTATGGGGCGCCCTAAGCCGTCGCCGTAGGGAACAACCATGATGGCGACCGGCACCCCAGTCTCGTCGTTGAGCTCAGCCGTGTACAGCAGCAATTCCCCGTCGGGCTTGGTGGAATCGGGAATGCTTAAGATTTGTTCTCTTCGGCTTAAAACGCCGTCTGGCAGCTGGGGCGGCAAAATTCCCAAGTCGACCAAATCAACACTAGACGACAGCAGCAAGCCTCCGGTCATGGTGTAGAGCGCCACATCGATTCGGTGAATTCGGCTTATGGCACAAAGCTCCTCGTGGAGCACGCTGAGCAAATCCCCTTGGTCGATATCAGACCCCAGGGCTCGCTTCAACTCATAGGCCACGTGCGCTTCAACCGCTTCTTCTTTGCGCTTGAGTCGGTCGCGTCGGTACTCCGACTCTTCTGCCTTAAAGTGCAGCAGGCTAATTACCCCAGTGGCGCCAAAACCCAAAACCACCACCATAAACATGGCGATGAAAATTCGGGCACGAAGGGTGATGCGCATAAAAGGATGGACGTTAGTCCAGAGCCTTAGTCAATTTTAGGGCCAAATGCGCGCGGTGGGCTTTGGTTTCTGCATCCGTTCCGGGATTGCTGCGTATTAACTGCCCAATACGCTGCATCTGAGCCAAGGCCGCAGACTGCGAAGGGCGATCATATCCCGCCTCGGGCTTTTCTCCTAGACCCGCAATTTCAATCAATCGACTCAGGTATTCCAACTGCAAATTTTGGCGGAAGGCGTTCACCGAAGTTGTCCAGTCTGCCGCAAAAACCGCGTCGGTCAGTTCTGCCGTCATGGTGGTAACGCTGTACTGGTTGCCATAAAGACGGCTGTCAGTCAAGCGCTTCATCGTCGCGGGGTGCAGAAGGTGTGCCATCACGTTGCGCTGGATCGCGAGGCTGCGGTCATGGATTTTGGGGTCTTCGCTTTGGCTGAAAAATCCGAATCCGCGACGCTGCTGCTGCAGGTACTTCCAAACCGGAGCGGCCGCATCAAAGGCATTGGGTGCAAAAACATACTGGCGCAAAGCGCTCATTGCGCGCTTTTGGTCTGCCAAGGAGACCGGCGTGAACGGGTCCTTAGCCCCCGGCTGGCCCGGGAATCCGCGCTCGACATAAACCCCACCCACGTAGCGGCTAATCGACGCAGCAGCGTTGTTGACCTCGCCCCCTAAGATGGCATAAGCCTGCACCAGCTCCTGGTAGCTCTGGCCCTCCTTGCGGTAGTTGGCAAGCAGGGTTCCGTACAATTTATTGACGAGCTGAAAGCGCTCGACGCTGTAGGCAATGGCATCGCCCGACATGTCGTTGACGTTCACGCGCGGATCAATTGCCTTGCCGGGAGAACGCATGTCGTCGGCGTCGTTGCCAAAGGTGAGTTCGGGCTCGGTGCTGCGCTGCAAAATCTCCTGCAACCGTGCCTCTTCGGCGTCCGCGTCGGGCAAGGAAGCGCTGTATCCGTATTCAATGGCCCACATATCATAGGGACCAGGCTTGGTAGTGAAGTACTGGCCCTGCTTGGCGGGGTCTAGGCTGACGTTGACGGCCGGATAATCCATTACCGAACCCACCAGGCCCACGCGCTCGGTCAGCTCCCGATTGTGAATGTCCTTGGGCATGTGCAGCTGCGAAGCCTTCATGTTGTGGTTTAGGCCAAAGGTGTGGCCCATCTCATGCATAATTAGGTAGTAGAGCGACTCGTCGAGGTAGCGCTGCTTCTGCTCCACCGACGCATCGTCTGCGGCAAGGGCCTGAAGCCCAAACAACGTCGACTGCTGCAGGTACTGCGAGGCCATGCACGACGCGTGGTCGCCGCCCTCGGCGAGGTGCTCGTCGGGGGCCAATGCGTCCACCAGCCCGAGGTTGTTGAACAGCGCAGCCTGCTTCAGGCGATTCGCGACAAAGACGTACTCGAGCATAATGTCCGCTCCAAGGATTTCACCCGTACGCGGATTGGTGAAGCTCGGTCCGTAGCCACCAAAGGGCGGGAAGGGGCTCGAAGTCCAGCGCAGCACGTTATAGCGAATGTCGCCCGCATCCCAGTCCGCGTCGTCGGGCTGCACCTTCATCACGACGGCATTTCGGAACCCTGCCTTTTCAAAGGCCTCGTTCCATGCCGCTCCGGCGCGCTGAATAACGCCTCTAAACTCCAGCGGGGTGGTGTTTTCAATCCACCAGGTGATGGGCTCGACCACGTCGCTGACCGCTTCGTCGGGGTTCACTTTTACCAGCTTCCAACGGTTAATCATGTCGCGGTAGTTCGCGGCCTTTGGGCTCGTCATGTCGTTGACCTCCTGGCCAAAGTAGCCTACTCGCGGGTCGTCTCGGCGCGGACTAAAATCCGCGGCTGGCATTGCCAAAATACTGTGCTGCAAGCGCACGGTGACGTACCGCGAATCCGTGACGTCGGGGCCTCCCCCGGCTGCACTGAGGTTGTCGTACACTAAGTCGACAACGACGTCGGTATTCTC
>JBEEMM010000153.1:0-3016 GCA_041192685.1 Bacteroidota bacterium
CTCGTTGAGCGCGGCCAGGTGGAGATCGAAGAGAAGGAGTTGCCTGGACCCGGAACCGGTGAACTGCTGCTCGAAGCAGAGCACAAGCAGCCTTTATCGTGGCTGCGGCAGCTTGCTCCTACTGGGGAGACCTTTCAACTTGAGGTGCAGCAGCTTCCGGGCCGATGGGCCAAGACCGTGCAGTTAAAGCTGCACGAAGTCGGCCGCATGGTGGCATTGCATGCCTCTCACGGGATTCGGTGCATTGCTTTGGGTGAAGAGGATTATCCTGAGCGTTTGGCTCAAGCTAATGATCCTCCGCCACTTCTTTTTGTGCGCGGATCTCTGAGTTCCAACGATCGTGTTTTGGCCGTAGTGGGTACGCGGTCGCCTACCCCTGACGGTTTATTGCACACGGAATTCTGGGTAAACGCGCTCGGGGCGGCGCGTCCCACGATTGTCAGCGGACTAGCCTTGGGCATTGACGCCGCCGCCCACGGCGAGGCCTTGCGTTCGGGTCTCAGCACCTGGGCGGTTCTCGCGCACGGCCTCGACGCCGCGCAGCCGCGCGCCAACGCGCGGCTCGCCGAGCGCATACTGCAATCCGGGGGTGCTTGGATCTCCGAATGGCCTTATGGCGTTCCGGCCAGAGCAGCAAACTTCCCCCGCAGGAACCGCATTATCGCCGGTCTGAGCGATGCGGTACTCGTTGTGGAAGCCTCCATTAAAAGCGGTGCGTCGATTACCGCCAAACTCGCGCATGGCTACGACCGCAGCATCTTTGCCATACCGGGACGCATCCACGACGTACACAGCCAAGGATGCCTAAGCCTGATTGCCGACCAAATTGCCCAAATGGCCCTGCATCCCGAGCAGGTCCTGAGTAACCTCAATTGGTCCGCTCGGCGCCAAGAGGGTCCGCAGGCCGACCTGAGCAAACCGCTTGCGTCGGTGCTAGAAGCACTCCGAGGGCCCAGCCGGGTCGAAGACCTTCAAAAAGCAACGGGACTGCCGACCGAAGCCGTGCTTTCTGCCCTAGCAGAACTCATTTGGACCGGGCGTGCCTATGCGCGGTCGGGAACCTACCACCGCAGGCCGCTGCAGGGTGCTTAATTGAAACGCGGAAGCGCTCTTTTGCGCGAAAAAGTCATCCAGTGCGCTTCCGCGTCAGCCCAAGAACGCGACAGCAATCTTCCGCGTCAGCCCAAAAACGCGACAGCAATCTTCCGCGTCAGCCCAAAAACGCGACAGCAATCTGCCGCGTCAGCCCAAGAACGAGACAGCAATCTTCCGCGTCAGCGCAAGAACGCTCCAGCGCGCTACCGCGGCGGCACGCTTCCACGCGCCAGCCCAACAATCATGTAAATCTTGTTCGATAAACTAAACCAAGAGATCCCTTAGCCTAATCCTCCTCGGGACCTTCGTCCACGTCGGGAGCATCGTCCGCGCCGGGAGTATCGTCATCGTCGGTGGAGTCCTCATGACCCAGCGCATCGACGTCGTCGGGCGCCGTCCCCACTTCAGAGACCGAATCGTCTTCGTCCATATGGGCTTCCATGCGGCGCTCCATTTCAACAGAAACCTTAAAAAGGTACTTGGTATCCTCGGTCTCCAGGGGCACCGCACGAACGGTCTCGCCCTTGGAATTTTTAAACGACATCATGTCTTCGGGCGCAAAACCCTCCGGATAACGGTCGGTAATCAGCGAAAGCTGGTTTGAGGTAATGTTTTTATAGTCAACGATAATGCGTCGCTTTTCCATGGGGGTAGTTTACCATTTTAGTATCCATGCAAACATAAGCGGGGCAACGATTGTAGCATCAGATTCTACAATAAATTTTGGGGTATCAATATCGAGCTTGCCCCAGGTAATCTTTTCGTTCGGAACCGCTCCGCTGTAGGACCCGTAGGAAGTAGTTGAATCCGAGATTTGGCAGAAGTAGCCCCAGAAGGGAACGTCCTCCATTTCCATGTCTTGGTAGAGCATCGGCACAACGCAAATCGGGAAGTCGCCCGCAATGCCACCGCCGATCTGGAAGAAGCCCACCGACGGAGCCGTTGGATTCTTGGGGTTGCGGCAGTTGGCCACGTACCAGCCTGCGAGCCAGGCCATGTATTCAATACCCGACATCATGGTGCTGGCCTTGAGCTCGTTCTTGATTACGTAGCTCGCAAAGATGTTGCCCATGGTGCTGTCTTCCCAGCCCGGAACAATAATCGGCAGGTTGCGCTCTGCGGCGGCAAGCATCCATGAATTGGCAGGATCCACCGCGGCGTCGTACTCGGCAGCAAACTCGGGCAAGCGAATCATCTGGTACATGTACTCGTGCGGAAAGTACCGCTCGCCCTTGGCTTCAGCCGCCGACCATACTTTATGAATGTGGTGCTGCAGCTTGCGAAAGGCCTCCTCTTCGGGTATGCAGGTGTCGGTCACGCGGTTCAAGCCGCGGTCGAGCAAAGCCCGCTCCTGTTCTGGCGTGAGGTCGCGGTAGTGCGGAACGCGCTCGTAGTGGCTGTGCGCCACCAGGTTCATGAGGTCCTCTTCGAGGTTAGCCCCCGTGCAGCTGATGATGTCGACTTTGCCTTGGCGGATCATTTCGGCAAACGACCGGCCCAGCTCGGCAGTAGACATGGCGCCGGCGAGGGTGACCATCATTTTTCCGCCCGCGGTCAGGTGCGCTTCGTAGCCTTTGGCGGCGTCGACGAGTGCGGCCGCATTAAAGTGCTTGTAGTGGTTTTCGATGAACTGAGAAATGGGTCCGCGAGGCATGGCAGAAGAAGTTTAAAAGGATTGCTGAACAAACGTACGGAGCCGCAGGGGCTCCCCAAAGGCTTAGTAGCCGAGAATTTTGAGCATGGACTTGTAGCTCTGCTCCTTGGCAAACAGGCGGGTGTTCCAATCTCCGTTGGCGTCTAGACTAATAACCACGTGCTTGGGGGCCGGAATCAGGCAGTGCTGCAGACCGCCGTAGCCCGCAATCGACTCTTGGTAGGCGCCGGTATTGAAGAATCCGATGTACTGCGGCGTGTCGTTTTT
>JBEEMM010000154.1:0-2989 GCA_041192685.1 Bacteroidota bacterium
GGCCTCTGGCCTCCACGTGCCGAGCAAATTTTTACTTCCCTCTGCGTCGACGCCGTTCTTGCCGCCCCAGGCCGCGTCGACCATGGCCAGCAGCGTCGTTGGAACGAGCACGAGCTCAATTCCGCGCATGTAGAGGGTGGCCAAGAGGCCCCCGAGGTCGCAGACGACCCCACCGCCAAGGGCAATCAAAAGAGCACCTCGGTCGGCGCCCTCATCGCGCAAGCCCAAGGCCAGCTGCTCCACTAGAATTAACTCTTTGGATGCCTCGCCGGGCTCGATTTCGAGAATGTGGCAGTCGGCCAGGCCCTCGACCTCGGCTAAAAAGCGCGGAAGCACCAGTTCGTGGGTACTGCTGTCTACCAAAATATGCACCGAAGTAAAGCGACTAGCCTCTCGCAATAGCCAGCCGCTCAGTTCGTTCCAAGCGCGATCGCCGATGCTGCGGTGCAGATGAAGCTCCATGCTGCAAAGGTCGAGCATATCCCCCATTATATTTGCACCAACCACGAATCCCAAACCCCTTGAAGCTCGATTTTTCGAATACCGCAATCGCCTACCAGCACGCCAGCAAAGCCGACCTGCGACGAGCCAGCGCGCTCTTTGGCTTGCTTTCGTCTCCACTCCTTGTTTCGATTGGCGCAGCCCTGAGCCTGTGGTCCCTCAAGTGGAGGCTTCCGGTAAAAGGCCTGATTCGCGCGACCGTATTTCGCCAGTTTTGCGGAGGAGAGACGGTGGCAGAGACTCGACCTGCTATTCAGCGCCTCTGGCAGAGCAAGGTGGGCAGCATCCTGGACTATTCCATCGAGGGGCAATCCACGGATTCTGCCTTTGATCAAACCGTAGACATTTCGCTTCAAACTATTGCTCTGGCCACCCAAGAGCCGGGGCTCAGCCTGGCCGTGTTTAAAATGACCGGTATTGCACCCCATGACCTGCTGCACAAACTATCAGCCGGGAGCGAGCTTGGCCCAGAGGACCAAGAGTCCTTGGAGAAGGTCCGCGCGAGAATACGGCGCATGGCCCATTTTGCTTCCCAAACAGGGAGGTCTGTGATGATCGATGCCGAAGAGACCTGGATTCAGGCTGCCATCGACAGTTTTGCCCGCGAAGCAATGCAGGAATTCAACCGCAACAAGCCCGTGGTAATGACCACTATACAGTGCTACCGTGTGGGACGGGTTGCCCAGCTTCAAGAAGATTTGGCGCATGCCCAGGCCAACGGCTACCACTACGGCGTGAAGCTCGTGCGCGGAGCCTACATGGAAAAGGAGCGCGATCGCGCCGCGGCAGAGGGCTACCCCTCCCCTATTCAGCCCGATAAAGCCGCCACTGATCAAGAATACGATGCCTGCCTTCGCATTATGCTCGAAGCCCTTCAAAGTCCTGAGAATCCCGGGCGAGTTGCCCTTGTGGTGGGAAGCCACAACGAAGGCAGCAACCAACTTGGCGCCGAGCTCCTTGTGAAGCAGGGCTGGAACCCCATGGAGGCTCCGGTTTGGTTTGCCCAGCTCTACGGAATGAGTGACTTCATTAGCTTCAGCTTGAGCCAAAACGGCTTTCGCGTAGCAAAGTACCTACCCTTTGGTCCCATTCGCAACGTGATGCCCTACCTCCTGCGCCGCGCGCAAGAGAATACTTCGGTTGCCGGCCAAACCGGACGTGAGTTGATGATGCTTCGCAAAGAAATCAAGCGACGAAGCAGGACCAAGGCCTAGAGCTTGTCCTGCAGGGCCACAAGCCAGGCGCTGTCTTCGCGCACCTCCCAAAGCCCTCGCCAAGTGCGCTCTTGAAATTCAAGGTCAATCCAATAGGCCGGGACGCTTGCCTTGTGACGCGTTCGCGTTTTACTCGACGCAAAATCGACTTCGCCCAGGGTCAAAAAGGCCTTGAGCACGGTGGAGTCCGACCCGACCTGACTCCAGACCGCGGAATCCGCACCTCGAATGGGCTTGCGGTGAAGTTCGGTCAGCACGCGGTCGTTGGGAAAGTAGCTGCATTCCAGTTCTCTATCGCCAAAAATGGCATAGACGAGCAGTACGCCCAAGCCCAGTCCGATTCCGTACCAAAGAAGCCGCCGCAGAACCTTCACAGCAGCAGGTCAAGCTCTGTAAAGGGCTGATCAAGGGTCTGCGCTAGAGCAGAGCTGGTCAATTGGCCGTGGTAGAGGTAAACGCCGCTGCGCCAGTGAGGCTTTAGCCGCAGGGCCTCCTCAACTCCACCCAGATCGGCGAGGTCGCGAAGCATGGGAGAAGTAAGGTTGTTCAATGCAAAGGATGCAGTGCGCGCTACCCGAGAGGCAATGTTGGGCACGGCAAAATGCGTCACGTCAAACTTGGTGTAGACTGGGGCGTCCCAAGAGGTAACCTCGCTGGTTTCGAGGCATCCACCGTGGTCAATGCTCAGGTCAACGACCACGCTGCGGGGCTTCATGCCAGCAACCATCTCTTGGGTAACCACCACGGGAGTACGCCCGTTGACCGGACGCAGGGCGCCGATAACTACGTCGCAGCGGCTCAAGGCCCTGGCCAAAATTTGGGGCTGAAGGGTGCAGGTGTAGAGGTCGCCAACCTGCTCGCGCAGTCGCTGCAGCCGCGTGAGCGAAGAATCAAAAACCTTGACCGAGGCGCCTAGGGCAATGGCGAGGCGTGCTGCAGTGGTCCCGACGGTACCGGCTCCCAAAATCACCACCTCGGTGGGGGGAACGCCCGTGACGGCTCCCATGGCATAGCCCTTGCCGCCGGACCAGGTAGACAGGTACTCCATGGCGATTGTAATCGCCTGGCTTCCGCCAATTTCGGCCATCGAACGCACAAAGGGGGCCCTGCCCTCTTCGTCCAAAATGCTTCCGTAGTTGAATGCAGTAATGCGCTGGGCCTTGAGCGCATCCAACAAAGATTTAGAAAGGGTACCGGGCTGAATGGTAGAGAATAAAACCTGACCCTGCGCCATCAGGGGCCACTCCAATTCTGACGGAGCCTCGACCTTGGCC
>JBEEMM010000155.1:0-2947 GCA_041192685.1 Bacteroidota bacterium
GCCCGGTGGGCGGCGTCGGCGTCGGTGGGTCACTATGACGAACTGCGCGGCAAAGTCATTGGAATCATAGGATTTGGCCGGATTGGTCGAGCCGTGGCTCGCCAAGGCTATGGACTCGGAATGCACATCGCCGCCCACGATCCTTCGGTGACCGACGGGAGCTTTGAGGTTCAATTTGCCGACGGACAAAGCCTGAAGTCTTCGGCTAAAATGATGGGTCTGAACGAACTTTTAAGTACCTGCGACGTCGTGACGGTGCATGTCGGAGGAAGGTCCGAGGTATTGGGTGCAACCGAACTCGCAGCAATGAAGAAGGGTGCCTACCTGATCAATGCGGCCCGAGGTGGCGTGGTCAACGAAGAAGCCCTGCTCAATGCCTTGGACGCCGAACATTTGGCGGGAGCCGCCCTGGACGTGTTCACCAACGAACCCAATCCGCACGTAAACTTACTGATGCACCCCAAGCTTTCTCTGACTCCCCATATTGGAGCGGCCACTGAGGAGGCGCAGGATCGCATCAGCGCCGAGCTGGCAGACATCATTATCGCTCAGGGCTAAAATGCCTCGTTTTGAGCCTTTTGCTGCGGTGCGTCCGCCGCGTGCACTGGCCGGATTGGTCAGTACGCGGTCCTACATGACCTACAGCGAAGAAGAGCTCGCGCACAAATTAGCCAGCAATCCATTCTCGTTTTTGCACGTGCTCCAGCGGCCGTCAGCGCACGAAGAAGCGCGATTTAAGGGAATTCGGCAAGGATTTGAATCGTTTAAAGCTGACGGCTTCCTCCATGCAGACGACCGGGCGCATTTATACCTCTACCGTCAGGAGTGGTCCGGGCAGAGGTTTGTGGGCTACCTCGGGCTCGTTTCGCTCGAAGACTACCGCGAAGGCGCCATCCTGAGGCACGAGCAAACCATCGAGGCACGAGAAATTCTCTTTGCGCGATACCTGCAAACTACCGGGTTCCATGCCGAACCCGTTTTGCTTACCCATGCCCCCCATAGCCAACTGAGCGAACTGGCGATGCAAATTCAAACGACCGAGCCCCTGCTTGACTTCGCCACTACCGACGGCGCCATTCACAGCCTCTGGACGGTTCCCTTTGCGGAGCCTATTCAGGCGGCACTGGCGCAGCTCAGCCACCTCTACATTGCCGACGGACACCACCGCATGGCCTCTGCGGATCGACTGGGCGAAGACCCCTATGTCATGGCCTTCTTGGTTGACAGCGGGCAGCTCCTAATCTCTTCTTTTCACCGGCATATTGCCGGCAAAGCAAATGGCGATTGGGCCAGTGCATTGGGTGCAACTCCCCTAGACGGTCGGCCAGAAGGCCTTCCCAAGGAGGGTTTTTATGCCCTTGACGAACGTGGCTGGTGGCGGTTTAACCCGGCGGACTTGGCCTTTCCTGAGAGCGCATGGCTCTTCGAAAACGTACTGCGGCCCTTCTGGGGAGTTTCCGACGAACGGCATGATGCCCGAATCCGCTATGAGCCAGGCCTGGTCGATTTGACTACCGTAGAGGGCGAACGCCGCGACCAAGAGACGGTCTTTATACTGCCCAAACCCCATTGGAAGGGCATCGAGGAACTCGCAGACCGGGGTGAAACGGTGCCGCCAAAGTCCACCTACATCGAGCCCAAATTGCGCTCGGGAATCACTTTATATGCCTGGAAGTGAGCGCCAATATTGAAGCCTACCGAGACCTGATGGCATCACTGCCTGCAGAAGCTACCCTGGTTGCGGTCAGCAAGTTTCAAGCGAACGAAGCCATCGAATCGCTGTACGCCACCGGCCACCGCGATTTTGGCGAAAACCGTGTGCAGGAGCTTGCTGCCAAGGCCGCCGCACTCCCGAAGGACATTCGCTGGCACATGATTGGCCGGATCCAAACCAATAAGATTCGGGAATTTGCGCCCTTTGTGCACCTCGTGCACAGCGTCGACCGAACCGACGTCTTAACCGTCCTTCAAAAGGAAGCCGCACGGGCAGACCGAACAATCGACATTCTACTCCAGGTCCACATTTCCCAAGAAGAAACCAAGGCGGGATTCAGCCCCCAAGAAGTGCTGGGACTCTGTGCGGTTAACGTGTTAAGCGAATACCCCAACCTCCGAGTCGTCGGACTAATGGGAATGGCAAGCTTTACCGAAGACCGCGATCAGGTCAGCCGAGAATTTTCACTACTGGCAAGCCTGTACCGAGCTGCCCAAGAACAACTCGGTGTAAACCAGGTGACGGTGCTCAGCATGGGAATGAGCGGCGACTACGACCTCGCGCTGGCCGAGGGAGGCAACCACATCCGGGTGGGTTCACTGCTCTTTGGGGCGCGAATCAGCCAGTAGCTAGCAACCCGAAACTAGTTATGTACGCAGTAATAGATCTCGAAGCAACCGGAGGCAAGCCCGGAGAGGAGCGCATTATTGAGGTCGCCATTTTTATGTACGACGGCCGCCGCATTGTGGACCAGTTCATTACGCTGGTCCGGCCCGACGTGCCCATTCCGCCCTTTGTGCAAAAACTCACCGGAATCCGCGAAAGCGATGTTCAAACGGCACCCCGCTTTCACGAAATAGCCAAGCGCATCGTGCAAATGACCGAGGGCGCGGTGTTTGTCGCCCACAACGCACCCTTTGACTACCGCATCCTGCGAGAGGAATTTTCACGCCTCGGATTCGACTACCTGCGCGTGGTTCTCGACACCATACCCTTGGCCGAAAAATTCATACCCGGCATGCCCTCCTACGGCTTGAGCACCCTCTGCACGGAGCTCAATATTCCGCACACCCGCAAGCATCGGGCCGACGGAGACGCGCGCGCTACGGTCCATCTGCTTCAAATTCTGCTGGATAAAGACCGCGAGAAGTTCATCGAAGGAGTCTACCTCAAGCAGCCGGCGGCCACGGGTCAGCATAAGTTTAGCGTCCAGATCGAACGCTACGTCAAAAC
>JBEEMM010000156.1:0-2944 GCA_041192685.1 Bacteroidota bacterium
CATCACCCTAGACAGCGAGCTCATTGACTCCGCCAGCCTCATTGAAGGACAAAAGGTTACCATTGTTAACATCAACAACGGCGAACGCGTTGATACCTACGTGATTCGCGGAGGCAAGGGCAGCGGCGAGGTAACCCTAAACGGACCTGCAGCCCGACGCGTGCACAAGGGCGACATGATAATTATCATCGCCTACGCCTCCATGAGCCTTGAGGAGGCACGCGGCTTTAAGCCTACTTTGCTCTTTCCTGACGAGCAAACCAACCTCCTAGGGTCCTGATTGTGAAGAGCCTTAAAATTCCCAGCTGGCTTAAAACCCTGCTTTTTGCCTCAATAGGCGTTTCGCTGCTCTACTTCGCCTTCAAGGGCGTAGACCTCAAGGCCGTAGGCAAAGAAATGGGCAGCGCCAAGCTCGAGTGGATTGGCCTGAGCATGCTCGTGGGCCTGGGCGCGGTGGTCTCGCGCGGAATGCGGTGGAAGCTCGTGCTGGATTCCATGGGCTACCGAAGTACCTCGTGGCGAACCTCTTATGCCATTGGAATCGGCTACCTAATCAATATGGTCTTCCCGCGGGCAGGCGAAGTTGCTCGGGCCACGGCCCTTAGGCGAAGCGACAAAATACCGGTAGATGTTTTGCTCGGAACCATTATTGTGGAGCGCCTTATCGACCTCATAATCGTCTCTATTCTGCTGGGCCTCACCTTGATTTTGACCTACCCTGAGCTGCAAAAGCTCTTGGCCAGTACCCAAGGCAGTGAGTCGGCGGCGAATGAGGGCGGAATTCCCTGGCTCTGGATTGCACTAAACCTGGGGCTGCTTGCGGCTTGGCTCCTTCGCAAGCGCTTCTTTGACACGGCGCTCGGCCAAAGGGTTAAGTCGTTTTTGCGCGGACTCTCCCAAGGGTTTACGAGCATTGTCCGCCTTGATAATCCCTGGGCCTACCTGGGCCATACCGTCTTTATTTGGGCTTCGTATTTTGTGATGATTTACGTCTGCTTTTTTGCCATGCCTGCCACCGAAAACATCCAAGTCGATCAAAGCCTTTTTGTGATGATGGCGGCAAGCATGGGCATTGTGGTTCCCGTCCCAGGCGGAGTGGGTGCCTACCACTACTTGGTAGCCAAGGCCTTGGAGGTTTTGTCGGTCCCCTACCCCGAAGGCCTCGCCTTTGCCACCCTGGTGCACGCGTCGCAGACCATTATGCTGATGTCTACGGGCGTCATCGGATTTATCGGTCTAAGCCGTTTTAAAAACGACTGAGCCAAGCGCGTTGCGTACCTTGGTCGCTGCCATGGCCAAGATAAAAAAAGCTTTTGTTTGCCAGTCCTGCGGGGCGAATTACCCCCAATGGAGCGGTCAGTGCCGCGCCTGCGAGCAGTGGAACAGCATTGTAGAAGAAGTGGTGGAGCGCGCTCCCTCAGAGCTGGTCTGGATGGCCCCCGGTCAAAGCCGCATGCTCACGCTTGACCAAGTGGACCGCAGCGCCGAGCGCCGAATTTCTACCGGAGACAGCGAGCTCGACCGCGTCCTCGGGGGCGGATGGGTTCCCGGTTCGCTCAGTCTGCTGGGGGGTGAGCCCGGCATCGGCAAGTCTACCCTAATGCTTCAGGTCGCCCTGAATGCAGGCGCCAAGGCCCTCTACGCCAGCGGAGAGGAAAGTGCTGAGCAAATTCGGATGCGGGCCGAGCGCATCGGCTTCGACGGGCCCGGATGCCACGTTCTCGCCGAGGTTTCGACTTCAAAGATTCTGCAGGCTGCCGAGCAGCTCAAGCCTTCGCTTCTGGTTATTGATTCCATCCAAACGGCCTACAACCCCCAATTGGATTCCGCCGCCGGAAGCGTGGGTCAGATACGCGAGTCTGCAGCGGAGTTTCTTCGCTACGCAAAGGCAAGGCATGTGCCCGTTGCCTTAATTGGGCATATTACCAAAGAAGGCAGCCTCGCTGGGCCTAAGGTGCTCGAGCACATGGTCGACGTGGTGCTTCAGTTCGAGGGCGACAAGCACCACTTGGTTCGCACTCTGCGCGCGCTCAAAAATCGCTTCGGATCCACCCAAGAACTTGGCTTGTATGAGATGGCCGAGCGCGGACTTCAGTCGGTTGCCAACCCCTCTGCATGGCTGCTGGGCCAGCGCGGCGAAGGCCTGAGCGGGTCGGCAATTGGAATTACCGCCGAGGGTCTTAGGCCGCTTTTGGTCGAGGTCCAGGCCCTGGTTTCAACCGCCGTCTACGGCACTCCCCAGCGCAGCTGCACGGGCTTTGACACACGCCGCCTGAACATGCTGCTCGCCGTTCTTGAAAAACGCTGCGGATTTCATCTGGCCAGCAAAGACGTTTTTCTCAATGTTACCGGAGGTTTGCGGGTGGACGACCCGGCCCTAGACCTCGCCGTCTGCGCCGCAATTCTGTCGAGTCAAGAAGACCGCCCGATTCCGCATGGCGTGGCCTTTGCCGGCGAGGTGGGCCTAGGCGGAGAACTGCGCCCGGTGGCCCGCATGGAAGCCCGAATTCTTGAGGCAGGCCAGCTTGGTTTTGACTATGTCTGGGGTGCCAAAACTCCGGGACTTCCCAAAAAAATTCACGGGCTTAATTACGTGGCCCTGGATCGAATCAGCCAAGTAATCGACAACCTTTTTTAAAACAAAAAAGCCAGATCCCTAAAGACCTGGCCTGCTTTGCTTGAGCCCGTTAGGGCCTGAGGGTTTTTTGGTTAGCCCTGAATCAAATCAGCTAGCTCTCCCAAATTGGGGGTTATGATAATCTCGGTCCGGCGGTTTTTAGCCTTGCCGTCGGGGTAGTCATTGGGCGCTACCGGCAGGTGCTCCCCGCGCCCTGCAGCCTGCACTCGCTGTGGCTTTACGCCCTGCTTCACCAAAATTTTAACTACGCTTGTGGCGCGCATAACCGAGAGGTCCCAGTTGTCTTTGACGGCAGTCTTGCCATTG
>JBEEMM010000157.1:0-2941 GCA_041192685.1 Bacteroidota bacterium
GCCTCCAGACTCCCAGACGCCTGCGTCTTGGATTACCTTGCCTGACGCGTAGTTCGATGGGGACTGCGAGGCCACACGGCACTGCGACACGTGCGCCAGACGGACTCCCGCAACAGAGGCCTCGGCAAGTACCGTGGCCAGCCAGGGCCATGCAGGCGCGTTGCCGCTGCCCAAGGTTTGCACAATAACACCATCGGCGCCGCTTCTGAGCAGAATGGCACGCAGGGAGGACTCGGTCATTCCGGGCGTCAGCGTTGCGACGGCGACGTTGGGGTTCAGCGCGCTGCGCCGGCCTTCGCCCAGGTCGGGCTGCCAAAGACGCTCGCGGTGCAGCACGAGTTCTACGCCGCTGCGTCCGAGCTCTGGGTAGTTGGGGCTTAGAAAGGCGTCAAATTGACGGGCGGAATTCTTGTACACGCGGTTGCCGCGAAAGAGTCGGTTCTCAAAAAATACGGTGACCTCGCGCAAGAGCGGAGCGCCGTCTTCGTCGCGGAGCATTGCAATCTCAAGAGCCGTGAGCAGGTTGTCGCGGCCGTCGCTGCGCAGCACGCCAAGCGGAACCTGGCTGCCGGTGAGCACTACAGGCTTGCCAAAGGATCCTCCGAGCATGAAGCTAAGGGCGCTCGCGCTGTAGGCCATAGTGTCGGTTCCGTGGAGCACGACGAATCCGTCGTATTCGTCTCGAGCGGCCCACAAGGCGTCGACCATCACTCGCCAGTCATCAGGACCCAGATCAGAGGAGTCCTTGGGCTGCCCCAGGCTTCGGCAATCTACCTCAGCCTGGAGCCGCGAGAGGTCCGGAACGTTGGCGCGGAGCGCCTCCGCATGAAAAGGTACCAAGCTGCCGTCGCGCTGGGTAACCATGCCAATGGTTCCGCCCGTGTAAAGAATGAGAAGTTTCACAGTCCGAAGATATGCTTCGCATTGCGGCTCGTAACGTCGGCCACTTCGGTGAGCGGAATTCCTAGTTCAGCCGCCAAATGCTCGGCAACTCGGCGCAGGTAGGCGCTCTCGTTGCGCTTGCCCCTGAAGGGAACCGGTGCCAGATACGGCGAATCCGTTTCAAGCACCACCCGGTCTAGGCCCGTTTCGCGCAGTACGTCGACCACGCCCGCCTTGGGGAAGGTGGCGACGCCCCCAATTCCTAGGTAGAGGCCCATGCCGATGAGTTCCTCGGCGATTTCACGCGAGCCCGAGAAGCAGTGCAGCACCCCGCGCAGGCCGCGGCCCTTCCAAGTCCGAAGTAGGTCCATGGTGGGGTCCCAGGCTTCGCGCACGTGCATGCTGAACGGCTTGTCAAAGCGCAGGCACCACTCGAGCTGGCGTTCGAGGGCCGCCGCCTGGCGGTCTAAGGTTGTTTTATCCCAATACAGGTCGAGTCCGATCTCGCCCACGGCCACAAAGGCCTCGGGGCTTGCCATCCAGAGCACCTCGTAGCGGTCCAGGACCTCGTTCCAATCCTCGCCCACGTGGCAGGGGTGCAGCCCCAGCATCAAGCGCAGGGAATCAGGGAACTCTGCCTGAAGCTCCTGCATGCGCGGCCAGCTCTCGTCGTCGACGTTGGGAATCAGCGCCATTGCTACGCCCGCCTGGAGCATGCGTGCAAAAACCTGAGCGCGGTCTGCTTCCAGTTGGGGGCTGTCGAGGTGGCTGTGGGTGTCAATAAAGCGCATAGGTGCGAACTAATTCTGTTCTAGCCGGGGTCAGGTCTGGACGCAGGCAGCCAAGGAGGCTAAAGCCCGAGCCCGGCCTTCGCGTCGCCGCCCATCAAAAGCTCCACCGGATTCTCAAGGGCCTCTTTGATGGCAACTAAGGTTCCGACCGACTCGCGGCCGTCGATGATGCGGTGGTCGTAGCTCAGGGCCACATACATAATTGGGCGGACCACAATCTCGCCTTGCACCACCATGGGCCGCTCGACGATGTTGTGCATACCGAGGATGGCACTCTGCGGGGGGTTAATGATGGGCGTCGAGAGCATGGAGCCAAATACGCCTCCGTTGGTGATGGTGAAGCAGCCGCCGGTCATCTCATCAAGGCTGATTTTGCCGTCGCGCACCTTGGTGGCCAAGTCTTTAATTCCCTGCTCTACCTGCGCAAAACTCAATTGGTCGGCATTCCTAAGAACCGGAACCATCAGTCCCTTTGGCCCACTAACGGCCACCGAGATGTCGGTCGTGTCGAGGGTGACCATGTCGTCGCCGTCTATCATGCTCGCCACCGACGGGTACATCTTAAGTGCGCGCACCGTTGCAAGGGTAAAAAAGCTCATGAACCCAAGACCCACGCCGTGCTTGGCGGCAAAGGCGTCCTTGTGGAGTTTGCGAAGATCCATAATGGCCTTCATGTCGACCTCGTTGAAGGTCGTCAGCATGGCCGTTTCGTTTTTGACGCTTACCAAGCGGGTGGCGAGCTTGCGGCGCAGCGCACTCATGCGGGTGCGGGTCTCGCCGCGACCCGACTCGGGTGCAGTGCCCATTGAAGCCTTGGCGTTCACGGCATCGTCTTTAGTAATGCGGCCGTCTTTGCCGCTTCCGGCGACCTGGCTTGAAGCTATTCCCTTCTCGGCAAGAATTTTTTTGGCGGCCGGCGAAGCGGTTCCGCTTGCGTAGGTCTGCGATGCAGGTGCTGCACTCGGGGCCTGAATCGGGGCAGCTGCAGGGCTTGAAGCGACTGCACTGGCCCCAGCCTCCGGAGCGGCGGCGGCGGTATCAATGCGGCAAACTACCTGTCCTACGGAAACGGTCGTTCCGGGTTCCACCAAAATTTCGATGCGCCCAGAAGCCTCCGCGGGGAGTTCCAGCGTAGCCTTGTCGGAATCAACTTCGGCAATGGCCTGGTCTTTTTGGACGTAGTCCCCCGTGCTGACGAGCCAGGTGGCGATTTCTACTTCGCTAATGGATTCGCCCGGAGAGGGCACCTTCATATCGAGAATCATGGG
>JBEEMM010000158.1:0-4061 GCA_041192685.1 Bacteroidota bacterium
TGGTGCGACCCTCAAGCCAATTTTGCCCTAATTCGGTCCCTTTTGCCCAAGCGCGGCGAGGTGGACGTGCTGCTTTTGCCGGAGGCATATGCCACGGGATTTGCCACGCAAAACGCCCGAGAAGTTGCCGCCAAGAGCGCTGTGGCGGTGGAGTTTTTGGCTGCTCTTGCCGCGGAACTTGACTGCGCCGTGGGGGCATCGGTCTTTGCTCCGCACCAGTCGGGCAAAGTGGCCAACCGATTTTTTTGGGTGGAGCCCGACGGACGCACCAGCACCGCAGACAA
This sequence comes from Bacteroidota bacterium, assembly GCA_041192685.1. Classification (GTDB taxonomy): domain Bacteria; phylum Bacteroidota; class Bacteroidia; order Flavobacteriales; family Schleiferiaceae; genus TMED14. The sequence continues at coordinate 285 of JBEEMM010000158.1, forward strand.
GCGCCACCTTTTTGCGGTAGCGGGCGAGCACCAGGACTTTAGCCGCGGCGAAGATGCCGTAGTGGTTACCTGGCGCGGATGGCGCCTGCGTCTGGCCGTTTGCTTTGACTTGCGCTTCCCGGTTTGGCTGCGCAACACGCTGGATTCCGACGGGAGTCCGGCCTACGACGGCCTGCTTGTTTTGGCCAACTGGCCCGAAGCCCGTGAAAACGCTTGGACTACGCTCCTCGCCGCCCGCGCTATGGAAAACCAATGCTACGTTGCCGGAGTCAACCGAATTGGCATGGACGGATTTGGAGTAGACCACAGCGGTGCAAGCCGAATTATCGGACCATGGGGCGACCTTTTGGCCGCCGCGCCACTGCACGAACCCGCCCTAGTTACTGCAGTTTGGGACTCGATTCACCTTGCGGCGGTGCGGAAGCGCTTCCCTTTTCTGGCGGACCAGGACCCGTTTGCGGTGCTGGGGATGCCCCAGGACGCCAAAGTCGTTCCACCGTCCAGCCAACACTAACCTCGATGGATTCCGGGTCGGCCAGGGGTATTTCTGCCTCTGTGCGGGTCCACCAGTTGGGCGCGTCAAGCCGATCGTTCTGGTTCCCGTCCAAGAAACTCTGAAGCTGGTACTTGCCGGGCTTTAGCCCTTCGAGCGTCCATGAATTCGCACTGGAACCTTGCCATACCACGATCCCGTCGCGCCGCAGTTGGTGCACCCAGGGCCCGTCGGTGGCTGGGGCTACGGTCAGCTTGAAGACCCCGGACGAGTCCGCGGGAAGCTGCCGAAATGGAGCAACGCTGTCGGGTTTTGCAGCAGGGTCCGCAAGCCACAGTACAAGGCTGTCTCCGGCTGCCGCGGGCTTAGGGTACCAAGCTACCGGCGATTTCTCGCCGGTTCCGAGCTGAAGATTGCCGTCAGGGTCACTGAACACGAAGACTTGGTAGAGGCCGTCGGCCAGGTAGGGCAGGGTGAAGCTACCGTCCTTGCCACTGCGCGAGCCGTACACTGGGGGCGTAAAAACCGCGGAATCAGGACCGCCTGCCGCATGCAGTACCACGGCTTGGTTGTCCCAGGGCTTGCCCGTTAAGGGGTTGAGCACCACTCCTCGGATTTGGCCGGAATCAATTTTTACACCCGTGGCAAAGACCCAGTATGGCTCGCTCATTGGGTTGTTCTCGTGCAGGTCGCGCACTCCGTTTCCGAACTGAATCAGGTAGGTGCGGTCGGGCAGAAGGGCGCCTTCCCATTTAATTTTAAGCGTTTTGCCCTGAAGGCTGTAGCTCGGCTGGCCCGGCAGCGGGGGGGAGCAGCGTATGCTGGCACTCGGATTGTTCAGCACCACGTACTCGTCAAAGGTCCAAGTCAAGAACGCTGGGTTCGAAGAGGTCGCGCCCAAGGCCAGGTTGGATTCCACCACCTTAGGCCCTTCGGTATCGCGGGGCCCTCCGTCGGGTGGCGCGGGCAAAGCACAGCTGCTGGCAATTGCCAATGCGGAAAGGTTAAGAATAAATGAGTTAACGAAAGTTCGCATTGTGTAATTTAATGGCGACATTTGCGATACTAAATTTTTCCTTAAGCCTTGGTATCATGCACAAAACTACACTTTTAAAATCCCTTTTTGGTATTCTTTTGCTAGGCGCATCCTTCAGCGCCGGGGCTCAAAGCTACTGCATGACCGGCGGGCCCACTTCTTTGGCCGACACCGAGATCCGCAATGTTTTTTTGCAAGGAGACAACTACGGAATCAGCAATCCCACCACCTGCCCTGCCGCTTTGGGAGTTCGCGATTTTACGCTGATTGATTCTGCCGACGTAAGCCGTGGCACCTCCTACACCCTAGAGGCCCTGATGGGCACCTGCGGGGGTAACTATTCCTCTTTTGGCCGCGTGTGGATGGACTACAACGCAGACGGCGATTTTACTGACGCCGGCGAAGAACTCGGTACTTGGGGATCTTCGTTGACCGCTCCCCAGTCTGCAACCGCATTCAATGCTGCCTTTGCCTTCACGGTTCCCTTGAATGCGCCTTTGGGGCGGACTCGCTTGCGCGTGATGCTCTATGAAGGCGGCGCTTCAGCGACCGCAACTCCCTGCGCCTCCTACCTATGGGGTTCTGTGCACGACTACACCGTGCGGGTAACCAATACCCCGCCGGCCTGCCCGATTCCCGGGACCCTAAGTATGACCGGTATTTCTGCAACCCAGGCTACCTTGAATTACCTCTCTGCCGGAACGGCTTTTGACATTCAGTACGGAGCGCCGGGATTCACCATCGGCTCCGGAACTACGGTGACGAGCACCTCGCTGAGCAAGCAGATTACCGGTTTAACTGCTAATACCTGTTATGACGTTTACGTACGTCGAAACTGTGCATCAACAGCCAGTGGTACCTCGGGCTGGGCCGGGCCAATTGCCTTTTGTACTTCGTGCGCAACCCTAACGCTGCCAACTACCGAGACTTTCGGGACCTTCCCGCCGAACTGCTGGTCCCACAATACCGGTACGGCGCCTTGGCAGGGCTACAGCACAGGCGGGGTATCCTACGCCCGGGCGGACTTTTTCTCCAACAACGACGATTCCTACATTCTTCAGTCTGCGCCTATTGCACTGAGCGTTGCGGCCCGCGCCGTAGTGGACTGGTCGCACGTAGTGGACTGGTCGCACCAGTCGTCTAGTTTTTACCCCGACGATAGCTTGACGCTCCGAGTTCGCGACGTGAACGGCACCACTTGGACCAACATTTTTACGCTCAAAGGAAGCAACTTTAATACCACGGGTGCTTCAATTTTCTCGCCAGCTTCGGTGTTTTCTCATACGGTCGCTTATTTCCCCGCCTCCATGGTGGGAAGTACCGTAGTAGTGCAGCTCTTTGGTTGGTCGGACTGGGGTCCAGACCTCTTTGTCGATTTTGTAACCGTTGAGGCGCAACCGGCCTGCCCGGAGCCTCTTCAGTTGGGCACCGCCTCGGTTACCGACGTTTCGGCCAACTTAAACTGGCAGAGTGGCGCGAGCAGTTTTGCGGTAGAATGGGGCCCTGCCGGCTTTAATATTGGCACCGGCAGCAGCGATACGGTCTCTACGAACTCGATTGTGGCCCTGGGCTTAACGCCTCAAACGGACTACGACTTTTATGTAATGGCGCTCTGCGGAACCGCAGGAAACTCCATCTGGTCCGGGCCCTACACGTTTTCAACCCTTTGCGCTGGTTTCACGCTGACCAGCGGGTACAGCCAAAACTTTGATAATCTGGTAGTCAACGACCTGCCAGACTGCTGGTTTGTCAACAATGGCGCCACCTTTGAGGTGTCGACAGGAACCAATGCGGCCTATTCTACGCCCAATTACGGGGAGTTTAGTTCTGGATCTACTGTTGGCGCAGGCATTATTTCGCCCATGTTTAGCGATTTGGCCAATGGGACTGGTCAGATTCGGTTCCGCGCCAAAAAGGCCTTTACCTGGTCCACAACGAGCCTGGTAGTTGGGGTGCTTTCTACCCCGTCCAACCCAAGTTCTTTTGTGCCTGTGGCTACTATTGTGCTCACCGACAACTGGGATGAGTACACAGTTCCATTCCCGGTGGTTCCGGCTGGATTTAAGCATGCCTCAGTTCGCACAACGACTGCTTTTAACACAGCCTACCTTGACAATGTTATTTATGAGACCCAGCCGGCCTGCTTGCCAGCGACCTCGGGCAGCGCTTCTGCGGCAGCAACGTCTGCGTTGATTTCTTGGACTCATGGCGGAGTCAATACTCCTGGGGCCACCATCGCCTGGGGTCC
>JBEEMM010000159.1:0-2924 GCA_041192685.1 Bacteroidota bacterium
TTTGGTCGAGCACCCCTACTTTCAGCGTTTGCGCCGAATTAGCCAACTAGGGCTCAGCTCTTTGGTATACCCTGGGGCCAACCATACCCGCTTTCACCATGCCCTCGGTGCCATGCATTTGATGCTGAAGGCCATCCAGGTTCTGCGCCGCAAGGGCATTGAAATCACTGCGTCTGAGGAAGAGTCCGCGCAAATTGCCATACTGCTGCACGATATCGGCCACGGACCCTTTAGCCACGCCCTAGAGCAGACCCTGCTCGACGACGTGCACCACGAGACGGTCTCACGCATGATCATGGAGCGCCTCAACGTGCATTTTAACGGAGCCCTCGACGAGGCCATCGCCATTTTTGAAGGCAGGCATCCCAAACGTTTTTTGCACGAGCTTATTTCGTCGCAGCTCGACATGGACCGCATGGACTACCTCAAGCGCGACGCCTTCTACACGGGAGTCATCGAGGGAGCCATTAACAGCGACCGACTGCTTGAAATGCTTCACGTGTCTGAGGGGCATTTGGTTTTGGAGCACAAGGCCATTGCCTCGATTGAAAAGTTTTTGATTAGCCGCAGCCTGATGTACTGGCAGGTCTACATGCACAAAACCGTGCTGAGTGCAGAAAGCATGCTCGTGGAGGTGCTCCGCAGGGCTTCGTTGCTGGCCCGCCGCGGGGAGGCCCTGTTTGCCGGTGCGGAACTGCAAATCCTGCTGCGCCGCCGCCCCAACCAAAAAGATTTTATCCAAGAGCCCGAGTTGCTCGACCTTTTTACCCGCCTCGACGACAGCGACATTCTCAGCGCCATCAAGCAGTGGCAGCAGCACCCCGACCCCGTGCTGAGCGCCATGAGCCGCCGCATCATTGACCGCAAGCTGTTTCGAATTAAGTTTCTCGATCGACCCCTCTCCCGAGAGGACCGCGCAACTTTGGAGGCCTCCGTGGGTGCCTCAATGGGCCTTTCTGCCGAAGACTCCCATCATTTTGTGCTCGACGGCATTGCCTCCAACAAAACTTATACTGCTGACAAACAAGAAATTAAGTTGCTCAAAAAAAATGGGAGCGTACTTCCTTTGACCGAGGTATCAGAAATCCTTCCTTTAAGCGTTTATAGTCAAGTGACTACTCGACCCTTCGTATGCTGGCCCAAAGAACTACCATGGATCCACTAAGGGCGAGCCCCTTGCCTCCCCTTCGGGCTTCGGAATGGGCATCAAAGCTTGGCGGCCAACTCGAAGGGCCAGACCATGAACTGCACTTGGCCTGCACCCTCACCGGGGGCAGCGAAGGCGGAATCAGCTTCATCTCCAACCCCCGCTACCGAAGCGCCTGGGCCCTGAGCAAGGCCAGTGTGGTGCTCTGCGACCCCAAAGACCAAGCTCCCAAAGAATTCAAGGGTAGCGTCATACGAGTAGCGAATTCCTATGCCGCATGGGCAGCCGTCCTTGCAAGCGGACAAACCCAGGTTCCTTGGGCCACTGGGCGACCCTCGGGGGTTCACCCCTCCGTGCTCATCGCTCCGGGAGTGGTCATGGCCGAAGACGTTCAAGTAGGTGCCGGTACTGTACTCAACCCAGGAGTGGTGCTCTATCCAGGTACTGTGGTCGGAGAACACTGCCTGATTCACGCCAACGTCGTGCTCGGCGCAGACGGATTTGGATTTGTACCCCCCTACCAAGACCTTGACCATTGGACCAAAATTCCCCACCTCGGCTCGGTGCGGATTGGCAATAACGTGGAACTCGGTGCTGGTACCTGCGTCGACCGCGCGGTGGTCGGAATCACCCTAATTGACGACGGCTGCAAAATTGACAACCTCTGCCAAATCGGGCACAATGTGCGCATTGGCAAGCACTGCGTCCTGGCCGGGCAGGTTGGAGTGGCAGGATCAACCAAACTTGAAGACTACGTGGTCGTGGGCGGTCAAGTTGGCATTGCAGGCCACCTTACCATTGGGCAAGGATCTCGAATTGGAGCGCAAAGCGGCGTCGGCAAATCTTTAGGTCCTCGCTCTGAGGTACTTGGAAGCCCTGCGATGGAATCCCGTGAATTCCGCCGTTTATTTGTGGCCCAAAAGGCCAAGCAAGGTTGATTCAATACGCACTCAGACAAGAATTTAGCATCAAAGGTCGCGGCATCCACAGCGGAATTGCCTGCGAGGTATTGGTCAAACCAGGACTGTCAAACCAGGGCTATACCCTAGTGCGTCAGGATCTTAAGGACCAGCCAAGCATGACCCTTCACCCGGCTTTGGTGAGCGAAACCGACCGCTGCACCACCTTGAGCGACGGGTCCGCCACCGTACACACGGCCGAGCACCTGCTCTCCGCACTTTTTGGACTCGGAATCCTCGACGCAGAAATTCACTGTTCGGCCGCAGAGCTGCCGATACTCGACGGGTCCGCCAAGCCATGGGTAGAAGCAATACTGCAGGCAGGACTCGAGGAAGTGGGGCCGATGAGGGGCTTCGCACTCCAGAGCACTATTCGTGTTGAAGACCCCGAAACGGGTGCATGGGCCGAGGCCATCCCCGCAGCCATGCCGCAGTACCAAGTGCATCTTAGCCACGACCCCGAAGCCGTGGGTCCCAATAGCTTTCGCTTCACCTATGGCGAATCGTACGCCGAAAAGATTGCCCCGGCGCGCACCTTTACCTTGGCAAGCCACTTGCTGCCCTTAATCAACCGGGGCCTGCTTCAGGGCGCCGAAGAAGGCTCTGGCGTCGTAGTACTTGATCGCCAACTAAGCAGCGACGAACGGCAGGCACTTGAAGCATTTACAAAGCATCCCATAGCTCCCGATGAAACGCTCGGGGCCCTGCCCCTGACGCCCTTCAAAATGCCCGCCGAACCCGCGGCGCATAAAATGCTCGACCTCTTGGGCGATCTCGCACTAATTGGTCGCCCTGTTGCCGCTGAAATACGTATTTTT
>JBEEMM010000160.1:0-2899 GCA_041192685.1 Bacteroidota bacterium
GACGCCTACTGGTCTCCCGACGGACTCCTGCCCTCGCGAAGAGCCCTTCAGCGATTTGGTTTGGGCAGCCTGCCCATGGCTGCGACCATTCACGACTTGAATTTTGTGCACCAGCCCGAAGGCATACCCAAGGCAGTGGGGAGCTACTACCGCAGGGTCGTCGCGCGGAGTGCCGTGGAGGCCAATGCCCTACTGACGGTTTCAGAGACCACAAGGGCTGACCTTATTAAAACCTACCCGCTTGGCGGCAAGAAGATTAGCCTGGCTAGCAATGCGCCGCAGCAAAATTTCATACCCAAGCCCGAGGCAGGCCTTGCAGCTCGACAGCGATGGGCAGGCGGCCTACCCTACTTCTTGTTTGTGGGCGCCTTCACTCCGCGTAAGAATATAGCGACCCTACTTAGGGCCTTTGAGCAGCATCAGGCGCGAAACCCGGAACGGCGCGAAGCACTGGTCCTCGTGGGGAATCCCCTGCACCGGGACCCGGAACTGCTGGAGCTGGCCCGCAGGGCTGGTCCGCGCGTGCATTGGGTCGGACGAATCGAAGGAAGCGAACTCAACGACCTGTATTCGGGTGCTTTAGCCTTTGCCTTCCCGTCTCGCTTTGAGGGCTTTGGAATTCCGCTGGTGGAGGCAATGGCCTCGGGCTGCCCCCTGCTCAGCAGCAACGCGAGCTGTATGCCCGAGATTGCGGGAGACGCCGCACGATACGCCGACCCCGACGACGTCGAAGCTTGGACTGACTTGCTCTACCGCGCCGCGAACGAAGACCCCGCCCCCTGGATTCAACTCGGCCTTGAGCGCGCGGCTTATTTTTCTTGGGACCGCAGTGCGGAGCAAGTGCGCCAAACGCTTCGTGAACTTTTAGCAAGCACAAGGCAATGAAGATCCTGCTCCAAGCAGGAGTGGACGAAGCGGGCCGCGGCTGCCTCGCGGGGCCGGTAGTAGCTGCTGCGGTACTGTGGTCTGAGGAATACCGCGTCAAGGGACTGACCGACTCCAAGGTCCTGAGCCACCGCCAGCGCGAAAACCTTCGCGAGCAGCTCGAAGCCCTTTTACCTGAAGGGCATTGGGCCGTCGGCAGTGCGAGTCCGGCCGAAATCGACGAGGTCAATATTTTGCAGGCCACGTACTTGGCAATGCATCGGGCCATCGCGCAGCTCAAGCCCATTCCCGAACTTTTGCTGGTTGACGGCAACCGATTCAAGCCTTATGACGGTATTGAACACCGCTGCGAAGTCAAAGGAGACGCTCGATTTCAGGCCATTTCGGCCGCTTCTATTTTTGCAAAAACCGAGCGTGACCGCATCATGGAGTCCCTGCACGTCGAGCACCCGAACTACGGATGGGACCGCAACAAGGGCTACCCCAGCCTAGGCCATCGGGAGGCTCTTGAACGGCATGGCCCCTGCGCCTGGCACCGCCGTAGTTTTGCGTGGAAACCAAGCCAACTCCGACTCGAATTATGAAGGCCTTTTGCCCCCCTAGCCTTGCCCTGGCATTCACGGCACTACTTTTTTGGTCCTGTGCCTCAGAACCAAGCAGCAAGCACCCCATGGGAGAAGACATTGCAGGCCAGGCCCTGTGGATGGCCGACCTGCCCTCCATGCCCGAGGCAAGCCGTCAGGCCGGTCTGCTCGACAGCTTAGGGCCGGTATACCTGGACCTTAAGATCTTGCATTCGGCCCTAACTGCTTGGCCCGAAGGACGCGCGCTCCTTAGCATGCACCGAAGGGGTGAATTTGGTTCCGCCTGGATGCTGACCGCTCCCCGTGGCTCTTGGGCGCCGTCGAGCTTGCGGCAACCCTATGAGGTTCGCAGCTACAACGGTACGAGTCTTTACGAAGGCGACGGCTGGGCCGCGGCCGCATCCGACGCTGTTCTGTGGGTGGCGACCAGCGACCTTCTGATCGAAGAGGTACTGCGGCGCAAGCAAAATCCCATTAGGCCCGACAGCGCGAGCCAAGCCCTGCTCGAAATGCTCCCTGACGGCGGAATTGCAGTCGGTCCTGAAGCCGCTGCGATGTACGGATCGACCTCGGCCCTGACCTTTGAATGGAAGGGCAACCGCAGCCTGCGCAGCAGCGAAGTTCGCTACCCAGACAGCCTCGCCTTGGATCTAAAGTCGAGCGGACCCGTGCTTCTTCCAAACGTGGATTCCAGTACCGTGGCGGTGTCTGGCAATTCCGTGGTCTTCATAGACGAAGCGCGCAAAATTGCTACCCAAGGATCCGGGCAAGGTGCCTGGAAGACCTACATTCGCCGGCAGCCCCTAATAATGGCGTCCTGGCAAACTTGGTCCGACAGCAGCAATTTCTTGCCATTTTGGACCCCCCTTGCCCAGGTGAGCGACCGCTGGACCAGTGCCTACCCGCAGTACGCCTACACCAAAAGCTATGGCCTCACCTGGGTAAGCACCGACGACAGCCTGCGCTTTGGGCGAAGTGTGGAATTTGAGCTCCAGGCCATCGATGGGGAGGGTGACTTCATCCAGGCCGACCTTCAACGCGGACTCGGCGGCGACCTTTGGATGCTCCGCAAAGACGACGGCAAAAAAGCAAGCTGGACCCTGACCTGGAAGCCCTGGTCGCCCAACAATGCGCCCGCTCCGCAAGGGGACGAAGAATCCGTCTCCAAACAGGATTAGGCAGTCTGAACGCGGGGCTCCAAGTCTTGATTTGTGCGACCTTTGCACCATGCTGTCATTCTCAGAATCTATTTTGGCCGGAATTCCCTCGGAGCTTCCTGTTCATCCGGGCTACGACCCCGCCGTCTCGCATGCCCCAAATCGCAAAGACATACTGAATTCCGACGAAAAAAAGCTCGCCCTGCGCAACGCGCTGCGCTACTTTGAGCCCCGCCACCACGAAGTGTTGGCTGCGGAATTCGCCGAGGAACT
>JBEEMM010000161.1:0-2888 GCA_041192685.1 Bacteroidota bacterium
AGAGACCTTCTCAAAGGCGGAATCCTTGTTTCACAAGTACCAAAAGCAAGCTACCTACCTGGCAGGTGCTATTATAGCAGTGGTCGCCTTGACCTGGGCTTACCGAGAATTTATCATGAAGCCCGCAGAAGAGGAGGCGCAGCTTGCCCTCTACCCTGCTCAGGATGTTCATTCTCAAGACTCCCTGCGTTTGGCCCTGAACGGGAACGCAGAGTTCATGGGTTTTATTGAAATCGCCGACGAGTATGGCAGCACCAAGGCGGGTAACCTTGCAAACTACTACGCTGGACTAAGCTACCTGTCCCTCGGTCAGCCCGAAGAGGCCATTGACTACCTCGAAGAATTTGACGGCAACGGAACTTTTTTGGATCTAATAGCCACGGGCGCCATTGGCGATGCCTTTGCCGACTTGAACCAACCCGAGGAGGCTGAGAAATTTTATGCTAAAGCTGCTTCATTGGATGCCAACGATTTCTTGACCCCCTTTATTTTATCGAAGGCAGCCGTTGCCGCTGAGATCAACAAGGATTTGAAGTCTGCATTGAAGTACACCCAGCGCATTAAAAAGGACTTCCCTGCCTCGGCAGAAAGTGCCAATGCGGATGCATTGATTGCCTACTACGAGGCTAAGATTTCTGCCCAATAATGGCTACCGCCGAGCGCGGACCTCTTGAATTAAGTTCCCTGCCCAAGGCAAAGGGCCTCCGCTTCGCTTTAGTGGTGAGTTCTTGGAATCCCGAGATCACCAACGCCCTGTCTGATGGTGCAGTGCGGGTGCTTGAGCAGCTTCGCGCTGACCGCATTGACCGCTTTGACGTCCCTGGAAGTTTTGAATTAATCCGCGGCTGCAAGGTGCACGCGGAGTCCCTAGAATACGACGCCGTTATTGCAATAGGGTCGGTCGTTAGGGGTGAAACGCCTCATTTTGAATACGTTTGCCAAGGTGTAACCTACGGTATTGCGCATTTGAATGCCACCGGTAAAACGCCGGTTATTTTTTGCCTCCTTACCGACGACACCTACCAGCAGTCCCTGGACCGCAGCGGAGGATCGCTTGGCAACAAAGGAGAAGAAGCGGCCGTGGCAGCCGTGATGATGGCTTCTTTTTAGGCGGATTTTAGCCGATTAACGCTAAAAAACAAATTCGCGGCCCGCGATTCGCAGTCTGCGTCCGAACTTTGATGCTTATGATGGTGAATTTAGATTCCGCGGCAGTAGACCGCGCCGACCTTTGGTTAAACAGTGCCATCGAGGAGGCCGACAAGGCTGCCATACTTCGCATGAAGGAGAGCGACGCAGCCGCCTTCAACGAGGCCTTTTACACTGATTTAGAGTTTGGTACCGGTGGGCTGCGCGGACTGATGCGGCTTGGAAGCAACGGAATGAATCGCTACACGGTAGGGCTGACGACTCAAGGCTTGGCCAATATGGTTGGTGCAGCGAGCAAGAACCCTTCGGTGGCCATTGCTTTTGACTCGCGCAACCAGTCCCCAGAATTTGCGCGGGTTGCGGCAGACGTTCTGGCTGCCAACGGTGTGGACGTATGGCTTTTTGAGGACCTCCGCCCTACCCCAGAATTGAGCTTCGCGGTGCGGCTTAAGGGTTGTACCGCCGGAATCGTAATCACGGCCTCCCACAACCCCAAAGAATACAACGGCTATAAGGTTTACTGGAGCGACGGAGGGCAAATTGTTCCGCCTCAAGACAAGGCCCTGATGGACGCCGTGGCCAAGGTTTCGCTGGCCGAGGTTCGATGGTCCGGGGGATCCGGATCGGTGAAGGCCTTAGGGCGAAGCACCGACGAGGCCTATCTGTCTGCGGTCGAAACCCTATCGCTCAACCGCTCGGGCAATGCCGACCTGGGAATTGTCTTCACGTCCTTGCACGGAACCGCTATTACCCTGCTGCCTGAATCCCTAGAGCGTTGGGGGTTCACCAAGGTGGACTGCCTGGCCTCGCAGGCCAAACCCGACGGAAATTTCCCGACCGTTAAATCCCCCAACCCCGAAGAGCCTGCGGCCCTGGAGCTTGCACTTGCCAGAGCAGAAGAGCTGGGCTACGGCATGGTGATTGGCTGCGACCCCGACAGCGACCGAGTGGGCATTGCAGTGCGCGACGACGTCGGGAAGCTAATTCTTCTCAATGGCAACCAAGCCGCCGCCGTGCTTATGGATTACGTGCTTGAGCAGCGCATTGCCCAGGGCAGCATGCCCGACAATCCCTTTGTGGCAAGCACGGTTGTGACCTCTCCCCTTCTGCTGCGGGTGGCGGAATTCTACGGCATTGAAGCAACTGAAACGCTTACCGGTTTTAAATGGATTGCGGAGCAAATTAGGCTTCGCGAGGGCAAACAAACCTTTGTGGTTGGCGGCGAGGAGAGCTACGGGTATTTGGCCGGCGACTTTGTGCGCGACAAGGACGCCATCGGCTCCGCATGCTTGCTGGCAGAGGCGGCAGCCTTCCGCGCCAGTGAGGGCAGTAGTTTTTACCTGCGTTTGCTGGAGCTTTATGCCCGCCATGGCGTGCATCAAGACGAACTGATGAGCCTTACCAAACCAGGGCGAAGCGGACTCGAGGAAATTCAAAATACCATGACCCTTCTGCGTTCCAACAGCCCCCGCGAGATTGCAGGGCATGCCGTTGCGGAGGTTGTAGACTACCAGCAGCAGACCCGACGAAACCTCCAAAGCGGTCGGATTGAGGCCCTGACCCTCCCGAAGTCGAACGTTATTCAGTTGCTTATGGCCAACGGAGACCGAATTACAGCCCGCCCAAGCGGAACCGAGCCCAAAATCAAGTACTACTTTAACACGACGGGAGTCCGCTTGGAACGCGGAAACCTCACCAAGCACTACCAGGAGGTGCGCGAAGAACTCAAGGAACGAGTC
>JBEEMM010000162.1:0-2869 GCA_041192685.1 Bacteroidota bacterium
AAAATCAAGTACTACTTTAACACGACGGGAGTCCGCTTGGAACGCGGAAACCTCACCAAGCACTACCAGGAGGTGCGCGAAGAACTCAAGGAACGAGTCGAATCCTACCGCAGGGTACTGAGTACGTACTAACTTGGCGGCATGAAGATAATTTTTGTACTGATTCTAGCCTTGGCCGCTTGGGTTGTGGTAGCACAGCCGAGGGCCGGCGGGTCTGGCGCGGTTCCCCGAGAGGTTTGGTTCCATGCAGAAATAACTTTGAGGCCCGCAGCAAACGGGCAAAAAGCCTGGATCCTTCCCTTTGATGTGGTTTCGGTCTCGAGTTCTGAAGAGGCGCGACCCGCATTTTTTGTGGTTAACGGCCTGGAGCGCTTGCCCCTAAGCTATACTGGGTCGACACCCGAGGGCTACGAACGCTATGAAATTCCCTACTTTCAAGGGGAGCTGATTTGGAGAAAAGAAGGAAGACAGCTTGCAGGATTCTGGATGCGTCCCGACCGCGGAACCCAGTACGAATTGGTGCTGAGCCCGGGTAAACTCGCGAGGTTTGCTTTAAACGAAGCTCCGGTCAAGCAATTTTTGTTGGAGGAGCGCTACGCCTTGGTGCAGTATGAACCCGGCAGTCCTGCAGAAAAGGGTCGCAGGGCCATCGCTGCCCTGACCGAGCACTCCGACGGCACCGTGACCGGCAGCATCATGACGGAATCCGGCGACTACCGATACCTTGCTGGCAACCGAAGCGGAAACCGCATTCATCTGAGCACGTTTAATGGAATTTTTGCCTACGTTTTTGAGTTGGAATTGACTGAAAATGGCGGAATGCAAGGCCGTCAGCTGCTGAACGGAAGCAGCGAGTTGGCCCTTAGCGGCAGAGTGGATTTAACGGCTAAGTTGGCCGACCCTACAGGAATTACCGGCATGAAGCCAGGGGTTAAACAATTGGTTTTTAGCCTTCCGCACTACAAAACAGGAGAGTTATTGGGACCAGACTTGGGTCGGCCGGCGGTGATTCAAATAATGGGGTCTTGGTGCCCGAACTGCCTGGACGAGAGCGTCGCTTTTAAGCAGTTTCAGGCCGCCTTCCCGGAGGTGCAGTTTTTTGGAATTGCCTTTGAACGAAGTTCAGAGCGCGAGGAGGCCTTTGCCGCCGTAGATAAGTTTGTGCGGGGACTGGACCTCAGGTATCCGGTGCTGTTTGCCGGGCGCGCCGCTTCAGGCGCAGTCGAGAAGGTCCTCGAGGGTTTGGTCGGATTTCAGTCCTACCCGACCACCATTTACCTGGACCGCCAGGGTGAGGTCCGCAAAATTTACAGCGGATTCTATGGCCCCGGAACCCCCGAGTACGAGCCATGGTTGCAGGAGACCCTAGCCTTTATTGAAAAACTGCAGTCGGAGTGAGCAGCGGCAGCGCAGCCTTGTTTAAAGGCTTAAAGCGACAAACACCCCATGACCTCGACCGCGTGATCCATGGGCTTCACGAGGAAGTTTTTGCCAAAACTGACTGCCTGAATTGCGCCAACTGCTGCAAAACTACAGGGCCGCTTTGGTCCGAACGCGACAAGGAGCGCGTGGCCAAGCACCTCCGGCTCAAAACCGGAGAGTTCGAGACTACCTACTTGCGGCTGGATGAAGACGGCGACTGGGTGCTCCAGCAGCTACCCTGCCCCTTTCTCGAGGCTGATAATGCCTGCGCCATTTATGAAATTCGCCCCAAGGCCTGCCGCGAATACCCGCATACCGACCGAGCCAAGCAGGCTCAAATTCTGGATTTAACCGCAAAAAATGCGCTAATCTGCCCTGCCGTTGGCGAAATCGTTGCCCGAATGGAGGTTATCTACGCCCAAAAGAAAGGACCGGCAGCAGAAAGGCCAGGCCCAAAACCAAGAGGGCGCCGATAAGGTTGTACCAAAGGAATCCGAGGTCAACCATTCCTGCCACGTTGGCGGCATGAAGGGCTAAGACAGCGAGTTCCGCTGCAATTCCTGCGGCAAAAACCGCCCAAGAGGGGCGCTTAGGTGCGAGCCAGGCGCATAGAAATATGCCGAGCATCGGACCATAAAAGAGCGAACCGATCAAATTGACCAACTGAATCAGGTTCTCATACAGGCTTGCAAGCAGGGCGATGCCCATGGCAACAAAACCCCAAAGTGCGGTAATCCATCGAGACGTTTGAAGGGTTTCACGCAGCCCAAAAATTCGTCCAAAGTCTATGATCGAAGTAGCAGTTAGTGCATTGATCTCTGCGCTGGAACTCGACATGGCGCCAGCCATTATTACAGCAAGAAGCAAACCGAGCAGTCCCACTGGCATGCTGCCTAATGCCCATGCCAAAAAAACATAGTCCTGATCGTTGGTCTCGAGCTTCGGCAATTTCGCCGATACAATTTTGCTTGCGCGATCTTTTACCATTTTTTGCTCTGCGCGCAGAGCCAATAGGCTTGACTGTCGTTCCGGTGTTTCGGGGGTACGCGTAAGTTCTGAACGAGCTTGCTGAATTTGATTCCATTCTGCGTCCATGCTGGCAGACTCGGGCAGGGTTTGCCAGGCCTTGGCTAGGGCCGGATTATGCCATATGGGCTCGGTTCTAAGGTGCATTTGCACCAAGAGCAAAAGGCCAAGACTGAGCACAAAAAGCTGCATCGGGAATTTAATAAGGCTGGTAACTAAAAATCCCCTTCGAATTTCTCCCAGATTTTTGCCCGACAGGTAGCGGCCGACCTGACTTTGGTCGGTTCCAAAATAGGCCATAGCCAAAAAGAAGCCCCCAGCAAGGCCCGACCAAACCGTGTATCGGCTTGAGGGATTCCACGAAAAATCGAATACCTGATCGTGTCCGTAGGCGGAAGCTATGGACCAGGCCCCACGCAGG
>JBEEMM010000163.1:0-2823 GCA_041192685.1 Bacteroidota bacterium
TGCCGCTGTAGGTGTCGTAGGAAGAATCCGAGGCGGCGGTGCTGGAGAGGACGCCTGCTCCATTGGCGACGAGATCGGGCTTGATGCGGCCGTCAAAAGATGGGCCCTGGCTGCTGAACCCTGCTCGAATGCCAAACTGATCGACAGCACCGACGGCCAAAATAGAATCAGCGTCTGCGGGAGCAGAAATGTACTTCCAGCTGGAGCTTCCCTCGTTGCCGGCCGAGATGCAAAGTATCATTCCGGTGCGGGCTGCCGCCACTGCCGCTAGTGAAATGGGCGTGCTGCGCCCGTCCATGTCGGCGTAGCTGTGGTCGTCGATTCCGTTGTCAAAAGTGGTATACCCTAAGGAGGTATTGATCACGTCAACGCCCAGGGAGTCGGAGCGCTCGGCGGCCATCACCCAATGGTATTCTTCTGCAATCGTTTCTGTAGCTTGATTCTCGGTCTTAAATAGGTAAAATGAGGCCTTGGGCGCAGTACCCACAAAGGTGCCGTCGAGGTCGGAGCAAATGGTACTCCAAACACTCATGCCGTGGCTCCCGAGGTGGAAGACGTTGCTGTCTCCGTCGACGTAATCCCAGGTACCCAAAACCCGACCCTGCTGCCAGGCGCCAAGAAAGGCCGAAAAGGAGTCCGCGCCCGCATAGCCGCCGTCCATCAGGGCAATCTTCACTCCGGCGCCATCAAAACCGGCGTCGTGAAGCACATCCAGTTGAATTTGCGTGACTTGAGCCAAGGAGGCCCCGTACTGGTAGCTCTGAATTCCCTCTTCTTCCGACGACGGTTTGGGCGAAAGTGACTTGGTCGCGGGGCCTGAAGCGTTGGACTTTGTGGCTATGGCAAGAGGTGCCGGAAGCTCGGTCAGGGAGCGCTTCATAATACCGACAGGCTGAAGCGAAGCAACCTCCGGAAGGGACTTGAGCTCTGCAATCTGGGTATCATTAGCCCTGACGACCACGGCCCTAAGCCATCGGCTTCGACCCACCACGTGGGCAACCTCGTTCACTGCGGTCACAGCGGATTGCTGAAGGGCAAAGTCACTGCTTTGCAGAGCAATTCCCTGGGCGCTGCGGCGAGCCAATCCGTCGGGGCCGAGCATGGGTTGACTACAATCAACTGCAGATTCATTGAGGAATACCCAGTA
Source organism: Bacteroidota bacterium (assembly GCA_041192685.1). Classification (GTDB taxonomy): domain Bacteria; phylum Bacteroidota; class Bacteroidia; order Flavobacteriales; family Schleiferiaceae; genus TMED14. The sequence continues at coordinate 1,148 of JBEEMM010000163.1, forward strand.
TTTCTTTGCGGAGTCTTGAGCCCACGAAGCACTGGTCCAGCATACCAGGGCAGACAGGAGGATTATTCTTTGCATTAACTAAAGATAACTCCTGAGCCCACTAAATCTCCACCGTCGTACCAGGCTGCAAACTGCCCTGGGGCCACGGCCTTCATTGGTTTGCGAAATTCGATCCAGAGTCCGCCCTCTGACCTCCAAAGCTCTGCCTCGACCAGAGCCTGACGGTAGCGAATTCGCAGGGAGTAGGTCGCCCTTTCTCCCGGGGCAAGCTCGCGCCAGGGCTGAACCCAGTGCAAGTCTTCTGCGGCAATCCAGATCGCGCTTCGGTACAAACCGGGATGGTCCTCGCCCTGGCCAACGTAGACCACATTGCGCACCACGTCGGTCGCCAAAACAAAGAGCGGAAGAGGCTTGCCTCCCACCAAAAGTCCCTTGCGCTGGCCCACGGTGAAGTAGTGGGCGCCTTGGTGCAGGCCAACGACCGCACCGTCTTGGGGCTCAAAGTCCCATGGTTTGCCCCGCGGAACCGGAGTCAGCTTAGCCGAATCCGCAGGAATTTCAACGATCTGACCTTCCCGGGGTTTGAGCTGCTGCTGCAAAAAGTCAGGAAGGCGCACATGGCCAATAAAGCAAAGTCCCTGGGAATCGCGCTTGGCAGCGGTGACCAGTCCTGCTTCGGCAGCAAGGCGTCGCACCTCAGACTTTTGGAGTCCGCCGATGGGGAATAATGCCTTGGACAGCTGATCCTGACTCAGCTGGCACAAAAAATAGGATTGATCCTTGCCTGAGTCTAGGCCCGCTCGCAATCGATACCGAGCCTGGTCGTCTTGCTCCACGCGCGCATAGTGCCCGGTAGCGATAAAGTCCGCACCGAGCCTGCGGGCGGCCTCCAAAAAAAGATCAAACTTGATCTCCCTATTGCACAGCACGTCGGGATTCGGAGTGCGGCCAGCCTGGTACTCCGCAAACATATAATCCACAATGCGCACCTTGTACTCCTGCGACAAATCCAGCACCTGAAAGGGAATACCCAGTTTCTCGGCCACCAGCAAGGCATCGTTGGAATCCTCAATCCAGGGACACTCCTGCTCCAGCGTGGGAGAGGCGTCGTTCCAATTGCGCATAAAAATACCAATGACCTCATGGCCAGCCTGCTGCATCAAAAGAGCAGCCACCGAGGAATCCACCCCGCCCGACAAACCAACCACCACACGAGCCACTACTTGGAAGGATCTTGAAGAATTCCGCGCCGGTAAACCTCAGAACGCAGCAAAACGCCGCGCTCCAAGTAATTCCACTTGCCCTCGCGCAGGTCGTTACGGTAGCTTCCCACCACCGAGGTGCGGCCGTTGGAATCAAACTCGGTCCATGGCCCCTGCAGAATACCCTCTGCGTAGGTTGCGATTCGCTCCTTGGCGCCGACGTCGCTAAAGCGCGTCCAAACTCCGGTTTTTAGGCCTTTGACGTAGTCCCCGCGCTCCATTACTTGCCCGTCGGGATAAAACATGGTGTAGGCACCCTGCAGCTCGCCGGCCGCATAGGTCGCAAGCTCCAGGCGAGTACCGTCAAAGGCAAAAATGGTCCAAACGCTGTCGCGCAGTCGGTCGGACTGGTACTTTCCCCGAGCCATGAGCTTGCCCTTGTCGTCAAACTGCTCCGACATGCAGAGGCCAGTG
>JBEEMM010000164.1:0-2771 GCA_041192685.1 Bacteroidota bacterium
CCAACCACCCCATTGTTCAGGCCATCAAGCAGGCTGGAATACCCCTATGGTCCGACATAGAATGGTTTTACCGCAACTGCCCGAGTAATGCCAAAATAGCTGCAATTACCGGAAGCAACGGAAAGACCACCACCACGGCTTGGCTTGGCCACATCCTGCGGCAGGCCGGAGCCAACGTGCAAGTGGGCGGAAACATTGGCATTGGTGCGGGCCGGCTTCTGCTCGAGCCCGACGCTGACATTTATGTACTGGAGGTTTCGAGCTACCAGCTCGAAGACTGCCCCAGCTTCAAGCCCGACGTGGCCGTTCTGACCAACATCACCCCAGACCACCTGGATCGCTACGGCAGCCTTGAGGCCTACGCCGAAACCAAGTTTGCCATTGCCCAGCACCAAAGTGCCGACGACGCCTTTGTCTTTTATGGCGAAGACCCCGTGAGCCGCCGCTACCTCGAGCGAGTTGCCGCAAGCATCTACCCCATTTACACCACCATGCCGGCCGAGCTGCCGGTTCAGGGTGCGACCCCCATACCCCCAAAATACCTTATCAGAACATCAAACTCCGACATGACCATAGACGAACTCGCCCTGCAGGGCAAACACAATACCTTCAACGCCCTTGCGGCTGGATTGTCGGCCAGACTGCTCCAAGTGCGCGACGAAGCCATACGCGAATCGCTCGCCCACTTTGAAGGCCTCCCGCACCGCATGGAAGCTGTTGCGCACGTTGGGGGAATTCACTTTGTCAACGATTCCAAGGCCACCAACGTCAACTCGACCTACTACGCCCTGGAGAGCATGAAAACCCCCACCGTACTGATTCTCGGCGGCGTAGACAAAGGCAACGACTACAGCGAACTCTATGGTTTGGTAGAGAAAAAAGTCAAGGCCATCGTGGCCATGGGTACCGACAACTCCAAGATTGCCGCGGCCTTTGAGGGCCGGGTGCACCTGCTTGCCGAGACCGCAAGCATGGAACAGGCCGTGCGCATGGCCTACCAACTCGCCAGCAAAGGCGACACGGTGCTGCTTAGCCCCTGCTGCGCAAGCTTTGACCTCTTTGAGAACTACGAAGACCGAGGCAGCCAATTCAAAGCCTGCGTCCGCGCACTATAAATCGGTAAATCATGGAAAAGCCGGGATTCAGCACGTACTTTCAGGGGAGCACTCAGGTTTGGGTGAGCCTGATCTTGCTGTCGCTGTTCTCCCTGCTGCCGGTCTACAGCGGCGGCGGCGCGTTAAGCTACTTTGCCTACGTGGTGCTGAGCTGGGGCCTAGCCTTCGTCATTCACCGCGCGCCCTACCGCTTCTTTGGCAGCCTTGCCGGCATACTCATGGTCATCACCCTGGGGCTCCTGGCTTTTACCCTAGCCCAAGGGCGGACCATTGGCGGAGCCAATGCAAGCCGATGGATCAACATCTTTGGAATCTCGTTCCAAACCAGCGCGATGGCCAACGTAGTGCTCATCATGTACGTGGCGCGGCAGCTGGCCAAGCGCAAAGAAGAGTGGACCTTCTGGCAATCCTTCCGCAAGGTGCTCTGGGCCATCTTTTTGACCGTCGGATTGATTTTGCCCGCAAACTTCTCGACCGCCGCCCTGATCTTCATCAACGCCAGCATCGTTCTGGCCTTGGGCGGGTATCCGTTTCGCTACCTGCTTGGCCTGGCCGGGCTCGGGTCCGCACTCTTAGCGGTCTTTATAGCCGCCGTGCTCCTTGCTCCGGACCTCATGCCCAACCGGGTACAAACCTGGAAGTCGCGCATCGAAACCTTCACCCAAGGGGGCTCCGAAGACGACAGCTACCAAACCACCCTCGCCCAAACGGCCATTGCCGAGGGCCAAATTTTTGGCCAGGGGCCCGGGGGCGGACTTCACAAGCACTTCTTGCCCCAAAGCAATTCCGACTTTGTTTATGCCCTAATTGTTGAAGAATACGGCCTCCTCGGGGGCACAGTTATTCTGGCCATGTACGTCTGGCTTCTTTTTTCGGTGATTCGGGTGGCCAAGCGCTCCAAGGACCTCTTTGGCAAGCTGCTCTCGCTGGGCATAGGCTTCTCCATTGTGCTTCAAGCCTTCATCAATATGGCCGTAGCGACGGGACTCCTGCCCGTAACGGGCCAAACCCTACCCTTAATTAGCGCGGGCGGAACTTCCTTGCTCATCACCAGCCTGGCCATGGCCATGATTATTGCCGTAAGCCGCGGCAAGGGCGACAACGAGCAAGTCGACCCCGAACTGGCCGACGCACTGGCCAACGACTGGAACGAGCAAAGCCAAATACCTAAAGCCTAAAGCAAACCATGTCAGAACAATTGCGCATCATCATTTCAGGCGGCGGTACCGGCGGACATATCTTCCCTGCGGTGAGCATCGCCCGCGAAATTCAAGCCCGCTACCCCCAGGCTCGGATTCTCTTCGTGGGCGCCGAGGGCCGAATGGAGATGGAGCGCGTTCCGGCTGCAGGCTTCCCCATTGAAGGAATTCGCATCGCCGGATTCCAGCGCAAAAAACTGTTCGCCAACCTTGGCCTGCCGTTTAAAATTTGGTCAAGCCTCAAGCGAGTCCGCGCTATTTTGGAGCGCGAGCGGCCGCACCTGGTCGTCGGCACCGGCGGATACGTCAGCGGACCCACACTTTGGGTGGCCCAGCGCATGGGAATTCCGACCCTGATTCAGGAGCAAAACAGCTTTGCCGGCTGGACCAACCGCCTGCTGAGCAAAAAGGCCGGAGCCGTCTGCGTGGCCTACCCCGGAATGGAATCCGCCTTCCC
>JBEEMM010000165.1:0-2768 GCA_041192685.1 Bacteroidota bacterium
GCCGACGCAGAAGCGCTCCGCGCTGCAAGCGCGGGAATCACGGCCGCCATGAAGCGGCCCGCTGCCAATTTTGAGCGCGGCGTATGGACTTTAACCAGCCTTGGAACCTTGAGCCAGCATCCGGCCTACCCGAGGCCCCAGGCGAGGCAGGAGTCCGACCTATGGTTCCGCAGTGAATTCCAAGTGCTTCAGTCCCTGGGAGGCGACTGGACCGCCTTCAGCGTGCGCGTGCGTATGGAACCATGGCCGAGCATTGCTGGCCCAGAACGCGAACGAATAAAATCAAGCCTAGCCAGCATGAGTGCTGCAAGCCGAACCTATAAAAACCTTCATGAAATTGCCGCTCTTCTGGGCGTTTAGCGCATCAAATGCAGGGCTCCAGTGAGCACTACCGGCAGCGCAACGTTGCGGTTCTTGGCCTTAGCAACCACGTAGTAAACCCCGTCGGCGGCCGGCCTCCCGTTCCAAGTGCCGTCCCAAAACTCCTCTGGCTTGGTGCCTGAAGACACCAAGGCACCAAAGCGGTTGCGCACCTCCCACTCGGCCCAATCTACCGCTAAGTAATTGGGGGCCCAGGTATCGTTGCGTCCGTCGGCATTCGGAGTGAACACGTTGGGTAGTTCCATGCCCGGACTGCCCAGTACCGTGAAGCAAAGCGTATCGGCGCAGCCTTGGCTCGTCTGAATACCCACGCAGATTTCGTACTGAATTTGCGGAGTTCCGTAGGTATGGCTAAAACTGAGTTGGGGCGGACCGCTGCCGCCAAATCCGCGCAAATCGCGCTGGCCGTCGCCCCAATCCACCCACATGGACGTTCCTGGAGCCAAGGTCCAAGGGATGACGGTGGAGTCCAAGCCAACGGTAACCGACAGGGCCGGATCTCCAAAGGGCAGCAGGAGCTGCGTATCACGCCCAAAAACTCCGCCCGCCGACATCCAATAAGCGTCGACCACAGGAGTTCTATGAACCGTGATTAGGGGCAGGTTCGCCGTAGTCGCCGTACAGCCCGAGTCCGACCACACGCTTAAAGTCGTGCTGTAGGTTCCCGCTTGAGCGTAGCAATGCACGGGGTTCTTGGCGGTGTCGGTGGTTCCGTCGCCAAAGTCCCATAAACGGGCCACTGCTTGGCCTCCGGGGACGCTGCTCACGTCGTTCCAGGTAACGCAAAGAGGTTCGCAGCCGCTGCTGCGGTTGACCCAAGCCAAGGGAATTGGCTTAGGGTTGGGCAAAAGCCACAAACTCTTGGATGCCGTGCAGCTGTAGGTAAAGCTGATGTCGTCAAGGCCAAAATCATTGCCTGACCCCAGAACAACGACCCCCTGCAGGGCAATGACGCAAATCCCGTTGGCGGGCGCGGTAAAGGTCTGGCTGCGCAAACTCCAGCTGCCAATGGTCGCTGGAGCTGCCTGACCCAGACCGGCTTGCAGGCCATTGACCATGACCCTTAAACTCCCCTGGGGCAATGCCAAACTCAGAACCCAGTACGAAATAGTTACCGTAGAATTTGCCGGGAAGGTCACCGTTTGCTGCCAAATGGTTCGGTTAGGAAGGGTGCTTCCATTGATAATCATGTAGTTCCCCGTGCCCGTTGTATGGTCGCCCCAGCCCGCAAAATTGGGATGCACCACGCTCGCATTAGGTCCTACTGCATAGGTGCCCTCGTTCCAAATGCTTGAAGCATTGTGCACATACTGTGAGGTGAACCCGCTGTTCCCGGCACTGAAGTTTCCGTTCACGGCCGGCTGGCTGGTGCTCGACTGCGTGCTTACTACTGCAACACTTGCCAAGGCTCCCATTCGAGCGCGTGTGATGGCGCAGGTGTCGCAAGAAAACATGGCGGCCGGAGTCCATGCAAAGGGGCCCGTGCCCAAGGCCTGCAGGGTCACGCTGTCGCCCTCACAGGCATAGAGGCTGTCATTGACGGCATCCACGGAGCATTGGGCATTCGCTTGAAATCCCAACAGCACCAGCAACGACCAGAGTAAGCAACGCATGCCTAAAGTTCCGACAAATTAAAGCAACTCAATACAGGGTGAGTTATAAACAATCTGTTGGTAACTTTCAATGTTTAATGCGCTGATTTAACACCGCTTAACTAAACCGAGACCTTGAGTTTACACAGCGTAGTTTGCTTTGCAGAGCTACATAAGAAGCAGCACCATGAATCAATCAGACAACCTCGAACAGTTTGTGCAGGAGCGCATGCTTTCGTACTGCAGAGAACTGGGTTTAAGCTACCGCGACAGCGTAGTACAGCTCAGATTTAACGCAGACGAACGCATCAGCCTAGCCGACTCTTGGGTAGACTAAGATCCTAGGGGCCCCATAAGGGAGTCCGAAAAGCTACCCCCAGGGGTGGCACACTAGACTTTTGGATGACCTTATCTCTTTATGCGGCCTTCTCGTTCGCAAGAACGTTCGGGACGGGCTCTCGGTGACCGCGCAGCAGCAAATACAAGCCCCAAAAAAGAACCACCACTGCAAGCTCCAGGCCTATGAGGTAGTAGGGCCAAGCTCCCTGCACCAGAGGGTGATTGACCGGGGGCGGCTGGTTCACGTACCAGTAGTTTGAACCAAGCATCGAGTTAACTGCCATAACCGCAAATCCCACCAGGTTGGTGATTCCGATAATTCGCCAAAAAAGCCTGCGCGGCAACCGCGCTCCGCCCCGCAGAATGAGGTAGAGCGGAACCACCACCACCGCGCAATGCGCCAGATAAAACTGCAAGACATAACCTACCGTGGTGGCCGTCTCGAGCGCCGGAGTC
>JBEEMM010000166.1:0-2764 GCA_041192685.1 Bacteroidota bacterium
AAAAGCGATTTTTCTATCAATCGGACCACGATTTTCTGGCCAAGAGCCGCCTCCTTCTTGCCGATTTCTTGAAGAGCGGAGACTTGAAGTTCATTGAAGAAAGTACGGCCCTATGGACTAAAAGGCGCGAAGAGGCCCGTCGTCGCTTCACCCGTTTGCTGGCCAAGCCATTGGATTACTCTACCATGCGGACTCTTGAGACCGACGCAGAGAAGCGTCGTTTTGTCAAGGATTCGGCCGCGATGGACGGCTTTTGGGCGGACTACCTCGCCTCGCGGGTCATGGATCGCCTCTACGACCGCGCTTATGAGAAGAAGGACAGCGTCAATTCGGCTTTTTTACCCGGCCATCCAGAATTTGCTAAAAACGAGTCGGAAGCACGCCTCAAGGAGTTAGAAATTCACGACGAGTGGTTCGACGGGCTTGAGTCCATGGATCGATCGGACGATTTTGGTTTCTTCATCAATGCCTATGCTTCGGCCTTTGACCCTCACAGTCAGTACTTCCCGCCCCAGCAGCAGGAAGCCTTTGAAATCGAAATGACCGGACAGCTCGAAGGGATTGGAGCCCAGCTTCAGCAGGACGGCGAGTATGTGACTATTTCGAGCATTGTTACCGGCAGCGCCTGCTGGAGGCAAGGCGAGCTCGAAGTGGGCGATAAGCTGCTCAAGGTGGGTCAAGGCAGTGCAGAATCCGAGGACGTGGTTGGAATGCGCGTGAATAAGGTGGTGACCAAGGTCCGCGGCAAAAAAGGCACGGAAGTGCGCCTCACGGTGCGCAAAAAGGACGGAAGCGACAAGGTTATTGCCATCGTTCGCGACATTGTGGAGATGGAGGCAACGTTTGCGAGAAGTGCGCTTTTGGGCGACGGCATCGGCTACATTCGACTGCCCAAATTTTATGTAGACTTTTTTAATGAAAGCAACCGCGATTGTTCCGAAGACGTGCGCAACGAGCTTTTGGCTCTTAAGGCTGCGGGCGCGCGCGGAATTATTTTTGATTTGCGGGGCAACGGTGGCGGTTCACTGCCTGCCGCGGTGGGTATTGCTGGTCATTTTATAGATCAGGGCCCCGTGGTTCAGGTCAAGACTCAGGGGCAGCGCGTGCGTTCCTACGACGATCCGACTCCGGGAATTGTATGGGATGGTCCCCTGGTAGTTCTCGTGGACGAGTCCACGGCCTCGGCTTCAGAGATTGTAGCTGCTGCCCTTCAGGACTACGGCCGGGCTGTGGTGGTAGGCAGCAAGCAAACCTTTGGCAAGGGCACGGTTCAAAATATGCTTGACTTTGACCGCGCAGCAGGCCCTTATTATGCGAGCCAACAGCCTTTGGGTGCTTTTAAATTGACCATTCAGAAGTACTATCGCGCCAACGGCGGAACGACTCAACTAGACGGAGTGATTAGCGACGTGGTGATACCCAGTGCTTTTCAGCACATTCCTTATGGCGAGCGAGAGCTGGATTTTGCCTTGGCTTCTGACCGCATTGCTCCTTCGGTGTTCAAGGCTCAGGCCGCTTCGCCCAAGCGCCAAGCTGCCATTGCAGCCTCCCAGGCCAGGGTGAACGACAAGGCGGAGTTCAAGTTGGTCAATGAGTACTCTAACTTTTTGCGCGACCAGCAGTCTAAGACGGGCCTTCCCCTTGCCTGGGCGAACTTTGCCGCAGACCGAAAGGCCGACGAAGAGGCAATTAAGCGCTTTGACTTAGGCGGCTTGCGCACCGATACCACCGTGGCAAAAATGATTACGGCGAGCAAGCCAGAGAAGGCCGAAGAAGACCGTCGCTGGTTAAGGGCAGTGCGCCGGGACCAGACGGTGGTAGAGTCCATGCGCTTGCTTCTCGACCTGCAATGAAGGTAATGGCCACGTTGGCGGCGCTTTGGCGCAATCCGCTTGGTCGGACTGGGGCAGTAGTCTTATTCCTTTGGTTGTTTTTAGCGGTTTTCGCCTACGGCTTTAGTGCGGACCCTAGTCCATGGGCAAACAGCATGAACCTCGGAGAGAGCGCAAAGCCCATGCAGCACAGAGGAGCAGACGGCGTGATGCATTGGCTCGGAACCGACCGCTACGGTCGCGACATGACGGGTCGCCTGCTTCTGGGCTCAAGGGTTTCGCTGTCGGTGGGCTTTATCGCGGTTGGCATTGCCATGCTGGTGGGCATTCCCATCGGGGCCTGGGCCGGCTTCTACGGCGGGCCTGTGGATTCCGCCCTATCGGTTTTGATTCAAGTGTTTTGGAGCATCCCCTCGCTTCTTATGGTCATGGCCCTCAGCTTCGTTCTGGGCAAGGGCTTTTGGCAAGTTTTTGTGGCGGTCGGACTCACGTCTTGGGTTGAGGTTGCCCGACTGGTCCGCGGTCAGGTAAAGGCTTGGAAGCCTTCAGAATTTGTTCAGGCCGCCCAAGTTCTAGGATACTCCAACCGACGCATTCTTTGGAGGCACATTATGCCGCAAACGCTGGCACCCCTTATTGTGCTTGCCGCGAGCCAGTTCGCTGCCGCAATTCTGCTGGAGTCGGGCTTGTCTTTTCTGGGCCTCGGAGCCCAGCCGCCTATGCCATCATGGGGCGGAATGATTCGCGATCACTATCCCTATCTGCTTACCGGTCAGGCGCACCTTGCACTGATTCCTGGGCTCGCTTTGGCGAGCTTGGTGCTCGCCTTTCAGGTACTCGGAACGGCCTTGCGCGACGTGCTCGACGTACGCGCAGTGAAGTAGGCGGACCAGGGCTTGCACCTGGTGCAATTGGCCCCAGCGCTGGCGCTG
>JBEEMM010000167.1:0-2857 GCA_041192685.1 Bacteroidota bacterium
AAAGCTGCAGGATGCGTTGGGGGCAGGTTGGCATACGCGCACCACCGAGACGTCACCGTTGCGGCGAATCCAAACGGCATGGCCAGGCGGAACTTCCTTCACCTCCGACTCCGAAACCCCAAAGGCGGTCTGAATCACCGGGCGCTCGGAGGCCACTACGGCTACCTCGTCGTCTACGTAGTAAAATGCAGGCCTAATCCCGTGCGGATCGCGAAGCAAAAAGGCGTCGCCCTGCCCAATGATTCCGCCCATGGCGTAGCCTCCGTCCCAGTCGCGGCTGGCTTTTTCGAGAACGCGCGGCAGGTCCGCCTGGTACTGGCTGCGCTCTACTTTATTGAGGCCCAATTCGTCCTTTGCGATGTGGTGCAGGCGGCGGTTTTCTTTGTCGAGAAAGTGACCAATTTTTTCCATCACCGTGACGGTGTCGGCCTTCTCTTTGGGGTGCTGCCCCAGGCTAACTAGCTCTTCAAAGAGCTCATCGACGTTGGTCATGTTGAAGTTCCCTGCGACCAAGAGGTTGCGGCTCATGTAGTTAGATTGGCGCAAAAAGGGGTGGCAGGCCTCGATGCTGTTGCCTCCATAAGTTCCGTAGCGAAGGTGTCCGATAAACACGTCGCAGGCAAAGGCCAGGTTTTGCTTCACCCACGCTGCGTCTTTGAGGCGCTCGGGCTTGCCCGCAAGGCGCTCCTCAATTCGGCTTTGAATGCGGGCAAAAATGTCTTGAATGGGCTTTGAGTCGACCGACCGAGACCGGCTGATGTAGCGCTGGCCCGCAGGCATGTTGAGTTTTATTCCAGCGAGTCCGCCGCCGTCCTGACCGCGGTTGTGCTGCTTCTCCATCATCAGCACCATCTTGTGAAGCCCATACAGGGCCGTCCCGTGCTTGTCGAGGTAGTGGTCTAGGGGTTTGCGCAGTCGCAGGATGGCAATGCCGCACATATCGGCGGTAAAGTTAGGGCGCTGCCTATCTTCGCAGGACACCCTCTACGCAATCCGCTCGAATGAATTCGCTGCCCGCATCCATCGACATCCATACGCACCTCATTCCCGAGCATATTCCGCCCTTTGCGCAGCGCTTTGGCTATGGCGGATTCATTCGCATGGAACACCATTGCCCAGGCTGTGCGCGCATGATGAAGGACGACGTCCTCTTTCGCGAAATCGAGGCGAACAATTGGGACGCTTCTGCGCGCCTTAGCGACTGCGACCGCCACGGGGTGGGCATTCAGGTTCTTTCTACCGTGCCGGTCATGTTTAGCTACTGGACTCCGCCTCGAGACGGAGCGGCCGTTGCCGCCTTTCTCAACGACCACCTTGCGGAGTTTGTGGCCGGCAATCCCAGCCGGTTTCAGGGTCTCGGAACCCTGCCCATGCAAGATACCGAGCTGGCCCTTCGAGAACTCGACCGCTTCGAGGCCCTAGGCCTGCGCGGCGTGCAAATCGGCTCCAACATCAACCAGCGCAACCTGGACGATCCGGCGTTTTTCCCCATTTTTGAAGAAATGGCTCGGCGCGGACTCGCCCTCTTTGTGCACCCCTGGGACATGATGGGCAGCGACGACATGAAGCGCTACTGGCTTCCGTGGCTGGTCGGAATGCCCGCGGAATCCAGCCGTGCCCTATGCTCCCTGATTTTTGGCGGTGTGTTGGAGCGGCTCCCTTCCCTGCGCGTGGCCATTGCCCACGGCGGCGGGTCCTTCCCGGCAACCCTCGGCCGCATCCAGCACGGATTTAACGTCCGGCCGGACTTGGTGGCATTAGACAACGCAATCCCTCCCCGGGATTACTTAGGTCGATTCTGGGTGGATAGCCTGGTGCACGATCCGCACGATTTGGCAAACCTCCTTCGATTGGTAGGCGACGACAAGATTGTGATGGGCTCCGACTACCCCTATCCCTTGGGCGAGGCCGTTCCGGGCGAATTGGTACGAAGTATGCCCTGGTCCGACGCGGTAAAAGCCAAAGTGCTGCGAACCAACGCCGAGGCTTGGCTCTACGGTAGCTAGTTCCTAGGTGAAGCGCGGATCCGTTTCCATTACGTGCCCACAGCTGGTGCAGGTACGCTTGGTTTCGCTGCCGTAGAACTCCTTGAAGTGCGGCAAAAAGTCCGTTTCAATATTGTGCAGCTCAAAGTATGCGGCGTGCAGGGGCTTGTTGCAGGACTCGCAAAACCAAAGTAGGCCGTCCGTGAATCCTTTTCCCGCGCGCTTGCGCTCGATGACCAGGCCGATGCTGCCCGCTTCGCGCATGGGCGAATGGGGAGTTTTCGCGGGGCAGACAAACATGTCGCCGGCCTCGAGCACGTGGTCCACATGCTTTCCGTCGGTATGGGTGCGCACGGTGATGCGGCCTTCGAGCTGGTAAAAAACCTCTTCGGTCTCATTGTAGTGGTAGTCCTTGCGGGCATTAGGGCCTGCAACGACCATCACGATGTAGTCCTCAGAATCGGGAGTGAGGTTCTTATTGCCGACGGGCGGCTTGAGCTCGTGGCGGTGCTCTTCGAGCCAGCGGTGGAAGTTGAAAACCATAGCTCGAATATACTCCGCTAAGGCTTAACGACCTTCACACTCGGGTAGCCCTCGGCTTGAATGAGGTAGATTCCGCTCGGCCAAAATTGAGTATCAAAGAGCTGATTGGATTGTTCGGTAATGCGGTCTTCTACAAGCTGTCCGACAGCGGAGGTGATTTGAATTCGGATTCCAGGCTGAAGGCCATCGACCCTAAGTGCATCCTGAATGGGGTTCGGCAGGGCGCTCAGCTTTAAAGCGGACGCTTCGCGTTCACCCACGAGGTTCACTTTCAGCACGCGGTACAGTTGCGTGGTGCACGTGGAATCATAGACAGCGAAGTTTAAGAG
>JBEEMM010000168.1:0-2789 GCA_041192685.1 Bacteroidota bacterium
GCGAATTGCCTCGGCTAAGGTGTCGGCCACCAGAAGGGGCTCGCCTTCGCAGCCCTGGCCAAAGGACATGACCGGGTAGGGCGCCTGCTCGAGGTGGTGCAGGGCGATGTCGGCAATCTCTTGAGGATCAGGAATGAACTTTAAGCGAAAGTGCGCGCTGTGCACGTCTTCGTCTTCTTGCAGCGAAATGCAGCCCAAGCAGGTGGCGTTGCAGGCGGGCGACGAGGGGATGGGCAGTTCCCAGCGCTCGAGAAAGAAGTTTTGGGCGGCGCGGCACTGGACGAGGGGATGGGCAGTTCCCAGCGCTCGAGAAAGAAGTTTTGGGCGGCGCGGCACTGGTAGCTCCCGGCGCACTGCGTGGCCAGGTGCTCAATCAGACGGTTCTCGGGGAAGCGCTTTTTCATACGGTCCACCGCGCCCTCGATCATGGGAGCGTGAAACTGGCTGACGTCTTGCCGCAGGTCGGGGTCGACGCGCACGGCGGTGGTCCAAAAGCGCCCGTCGTACCAGCCCAGGGCCGTGTAGGAGTAGAGCGGAAGGATTGGTGCCGGTCCCTTTTTTTGGTAGGCGGCCAGATAGGTTTGCGTGTGTCCCGGGCTCACGAATGCGGCCACCGAGTCACCGTCCAGCGGTTCGGCTTGAAGGCTTTCGGGGTTCCATCCCATGGGGCTACGGCCCGGAAGCGTAAAAAACTCAGAGCCCTCGGGCAGCGGAATAAAGTCTTCGGGGCTCAGTGGCACCAGGTCGTTGCCGGTGCGGCCCATGCAGCGCAGCAGGGGGTGCTCCTCGATGTTGCCTTCGGCGTCAGCAGCCAGGGCAAAGGGAACCTCGGAGGGGTGCTCGACGGGACGGGAATGGAACAGGGGGTGTTCCGGAGCAAAGTCAAGGCTTCGTACTGGCATGGTGCAAAGGTAGCGCGGAGCGTTCCGCGCCGAAATCAGTACAAAAAGGTATCAAAGGGGAAGCGCACCGCGTGTATGGTAGCCGCGCTGCGGTAAATCATCTCGCGAAGGGCGTCGAACTGGTCTTTGTGAAGGGCGCTTACAAAGGCAGACTGGCCCTGGCTGCGGCGAGCCCAGGCGGACTTTAGTTCGTCGAGGCTGCCCATGGGCCGGCCCTCTTCGTCGACCGGCGGGGTCCAAGCGTCGATTTTGTTGAAGACTATAATTTGTGGAATGTCTTGGCAACCCAGTTCGTGCAAAATTCCGCTCACGGATTCCATATGGTCCTCGTAGTTCGGGTGGGCGACGTCGACCACGTGCAGCAAAAGGTCCGCTTCGCGCACCTCGTCGAGGGTCGATTTAAACGATTCAACGAGCTGGGTCGGGAGTTTGCGTATGAAGCCCACGGTGTCGGTCAGCAGAAAGGGCAGGTTGCCAATGACGACCTTGCGCACGGTGGTGTCGAGGGTGGCAAAAAGCTTGTTTTCTGCCAAGACTTCGCTCTTACTCAGGGCGTTCATTAGCGTGGACTTGCCCACGTTGGTGTAGCCAATTAGGGCGACGCGCACCAATGCACCCCGGTTGCCGCGCTGCGTAGCCATTTGACGGTCGATGACGGTCAGTTTTTCTTTGAGGTTCGAAATCTTTTGCTTGATGATTTGGCGGTCGGTCTCAATCTGGGTTTCGCCCGGACCACGCATTCCGATGCCGCCCTTTTGGCGCTCCAGGTGGGTCCACATGCGGGTCAGTCTGGGCAGCAGGTACTCATACTGGGCCAGTTCGACCTGCGTTCGCGCATAGGAAGTCTGGGCGCGGGCCGCAAAAATATCGAGAATGAGGTTGGTGCGGTCCATGACCTTGACCTCCAAAAGTTTCTCAATGTTTTTGAGCTGCGAGGGGCTGAGTTCGTCGTCAAAGATCACGAGGTCAATCTCGTGCTCGCCCACGTATTCTTTGATCTCGTTCATTTTGCCGGAACCCAAGAAGAGTTTGGGGTCGGGACGGTCGAGTTTTTGGGTAAAGAGGGCCATCGTCTCCGCTCCGGCGGTTTCGGCCAAAAAGCGAAGTTCCTCGAGGTACTCCTGAACTTTGGTTTCGTCCTGAAAGCGAGTGACGGCACCTACTAGTACGCAGCGCTCTGGCCCCGTGCGGGGTCGCGGATCAATCATGCAGTAAAGTTAGAGCAAGCGGCTCCAGGGTACGCGGCTTGCGATGAGCAAAAGTCCGAGTCCGATGAAGGCGATAACAGCCTGGTGCTTGCGGCTGTCGAGCGTGTGTTTTTTGAACCGAACACGGCCCACGGTAACCAGGGCGATGCCGATAAGGTTGGTGCTAATGTGCTCTACCGCAAAATACCGGAGCCCGCTGTCGCGCATTACTTCGCCCGGATTCTCACTCAAAAGGCCAAACCAGGGCCCGACAAAGTAGAGGCTAAGGCCCAAGATTAGCTGAAGGTGGCCCGTTGCCAGGCTCGCAAGGGTAAGGATGTTGAGCGTTTTGCTGCTGGGTTTGTTTTGCAAACGATGGATAAGGGCCAAAATAACCGCAGTCAGTGAGGTGAGAATGAAGAGGTAGGCTAAGCTGCGGTGGCTGTGAAGCAGTCCGGTATACACGTTTAATTCGTTTTAATTGGGTAAACCCGTTTGTTAAGCCAAAGTTAAGTCGCCGCTCTCGCCTCGAATGTTAAATTTCTACTGACCTTTGCAGCATGAATAAAACGCCGATTCGCAAGCTTGATGTACTGGAATACCATGAGGGTAAGCGCCCCGGTAAGGTAGAGGTGGTCCCGACCAAGCCCTCGACCTCGCAGCGCGACCTGAGTATTGCCTACTCGCCAGGGGTGGCTGA
>JBEEMM010000169.1:0-2599 GCA_041192685.1 Bacteroidota bacterium
ATACGGACACTGTCTCCGCGCACCTGAATGCAGGCTATTCCGCGCCCCAAAGCAATCCAACGCTGCTCGCGGTGCAAACGGGGTCCGCTTTGCGCCAAAACAAGTGCCGTGAAGGCAAGGGCCGCAGCCACAATCCAAGGCCTTCGGTTGCGCAGGGCCAAGAGCCCCGCCAATGCATAAAATACCAGCAGCGCCGTTTGGGTCGGTGTCGGGAAGCGGTCCGCCCAGACCAAGCGAGGGTCAGAAGCAATTCGCGCCAGACCCTCGAGCAGGGGCTCCGGATCGGGCATGGGAAGTCCGCAAAAAGCCAAGATGCTGTATGGATAAACCATGAGCAGCGGCGGCACTAGCAAAAAGTTGCTGAGCAAAAACGTGAGGGGCATGCTGTGAAAAATGGGCAGGGCAAGCGGCGTGGTAGCCCATTGAGCCGCCAAGGAGGTTCGCAGACCCGCTAACAGCTTGTTGCTTTTGAGGCCTGACGCGGCGGGCGGAGAGGCCAATATAAGCCCGAGAACCGCGGCCGAAGACAACTGAAAACCAAGCTGATAGGCCATCTTGGGGAAGACTGCCAGCAGTCCAACCTGAGCGAGCGCAAAGGCATCGATTCCGCGCGGACGGTTGCCCCCTAGACCAATTATGCCTACCACCGTAATCATGGCTGCTGACCTAATGGCACTGGGAGCAAAGCCCACCACCGCTACAAATGCCCAGACGACGGCCAGCGCGATAAGGGTGACCAAGCCCCGAGCAGCGCGCGGAACCAAGGGCAGCAGACCGAGCATTCCGACCCAAATAAGGCCGAGGTGGAATCCTGACACCGACAGCACGTGTATTATTCCCAGGGCCTGGAATGCCTGCATGCTCGACTCGGGAAGATCATCCATGTCTCCGATCCACAAGGCCTGGGTAAGCCCGCGCGAGGCAGGGCCCCAGGGGAGTTTCTGAATCTGGCTTCGGCCCCAGATTGCGCTTCGCCTCCACCAAGCGCTTGCCACGGGCACTCGAGTCAAACGAGCCCTAATCTTTGCCCGAGCTACGATTCCGCGGGGGGCCGCAGCCATGGCAGCGTCAAAAGCCCAAGGAACCTGGGCGCTGTCAAGCGGAGTCAGGTCCAGCCGCAGTTGGTAGGCAAAACCCTCTTGAAGGGTATCGTAGCACCGAAGCTTCAAGCCCGAGGAGTCCTCAATAATTCCCGATCCTTGGGTCCAGTACCAGCCTTCGCAGCGGCGGGGCACATCCAGCTGGGGCATGCCTGGAACCGTTCGGATGCTTGCTACCATTAGCATGAGGCCAAAGCCTCTAAGCCATGCGAAGTCCGCCCAAAATAAAATCCTAAGACGCAGGGACCCCGCCGAGGCCAGGGCAGCAATAGCGACCAAAACAAGGCCCGCAGCAGCCCAGAGCATGCGGTTCTCGCCCGGCAAGGCAAAAAGCCCAGCCCACATTCCAAGCATAGCCCAAACAACCATGCTGCAAAATGCAGCGCCGAGCCCGAGCAAGCGTTTTTTAACGAATTCCGCTTCTAAAAATCAGGCCGGACGGTCATAGCCCCGAATTTTGCAAATCACTTAGGCGAGCACCCGGGTAGTAGTGCTCCAGAATCGACCTAAACCCATAGCCCAGCTGGCTCATGCGCCATGCGCCCTCTTGAGAAAGCCCGATTCCGTGGCCGTTGCCGCGTCCGTGCAAAACCACCTCGTTGCCCTCAAGTTCGGTAGAAAACCAAGACGAACGAAGGCCAAAGCGCTCGCGCAGAAGCCTAAAGCGAATTTTGTTGCCGTTCCACTCCAAGAACTCGCGGCGGCTGTCTTGCTCAATGCTAAAAACCGCTTGCCGCAGGCTTTCGTTGCTGGAAGATACCGACCAGGTTTGCGCAAAAAACCGAATCCAATCGGCGCTCGGAATGCGCTTTACCCAATTCGTTTGCGGACAATCTAGACTAAAGCTGTCGGGCTTGTTCACCAAATGGGCGCTTGGCTTGAAGTACCAAGCTGCCGGCATCAGTTCTCCGCCCGAATTGGCGTGAAAAAGGGTCTCCACAAAGGCATTGGTGTCGGCGCGGTAGAGCAGCAAGCCCTCGGTGCTGAACGCCGCCTCAATCAGGTTAAAACGCCGCGTGGAATCAGCCGGCCATCCGTGGTAAACCTGAGAACGCACGTCGTCGCTGACTTGGTAGCCCAATGGTGCGTACTTGCGCCGGTTGGCAGCCCACCAGGTGCGAGCCACGGTTGCCTGGGCTCGCCATAGCTCGCGCCCCAGGTACTTGCCGAGCTCTGCATTGACGACTCCGGCCACATAATCCTCCAGCGGAACCCGATTGATTACCAAAAGCTCGGTCGCACCGAGCGGAGCCAGGGTAAATCCGCCGGGATAAGTGCGCCGCTGTCCCGAGGGACCCTCGGTGGCTACCGGCCCGTCGGCCTCTACCCTAATGGAGTCTACGCTGCGCCAGGTTCCGTCGGCATTGCCCTGAACCATTGATCCGGACCGTCTCAGATGCAGGTTGCTCGACTCGACCGTGTCGGCCTGGGTTCCGCGCAAAAACCAGATGCTGCGCAGCCTGGTTCCGCCCATTTTAAACTCATAAACGTCTTTAACG
>JBEEMM010000170.1:0-2589 GCA_041192685.1 Bacteroidota bacterium
TCGACCAGCGATAAGGCCCTAGCGCTTCAGGCCGAGGTGGCCAGCATTCGCGTCGAGGAGACCGGCAGCATTCTTCTTGCGGACATTCTCGAGCACGAAGAGCTTAAAAAACTCAAACCCCCATACAACCAAGCAAAAGACAAGTACCGCCTGCGCTTTGGACTCTTCCCTGTGGAGACCGACCGTGGCCTGCTTTGGGATGTGCGCGGAATTCAACTTGAGCCGCCTTTGCTTCAGGTGGATTCGGTGGCCGACGGGGTTGCTCTGCTCAGCCGCTGGGCCGAGTCCCGCAACTGGAACCTTGCGGACCTGCTTGTACCCCGACTGCTCCCCAACCAAGCGAGGGAAGGGCGTGGCAGCGAGGGCCTGCCTGCCACCTTGGCGGATGCCCATCAAGCACTTGATGCGTTTTTGTGGCCCGAGGGAATCGCGATTTACCAAGACAAGGGGCGGGATCCGGGCGAAAAAGTAGTTTTTGTGGTGGACTCCGGGCGCCTTTTGGGCTACGCCTTTGTGCGCCTGGAACAGGATGTTGAAGACTTTCCTTCGCTCAAGAATAGACTCACTTTGCTCAGCCAGGTGCCCTACTTGCGAAGTTTGCTGGCCGATTATGTACAGTCTCAAAGGGTCAAGATGGTCCGGCCGGATTTTTTGCCTACTTTCGATGAAGACTGAAATACCATTTGACATGAAAAAGTTTGCTGCATTGGCCCTAGTTGCCTTGTTCTCTGTTGCCTTCACCGGCAGTATTCAAGCCGAAAGCACCACCCAGCGCCCAAGCGAAGTGGTTAAGGCCAAGAAGAAGAAAAAAGGTGCTGAAGCCAGCTGCGCTCCAAGTGCAGCCAAAAGTTGCGCTACCGCTGCCCCTGCGGGCGGATCATGCTGCTCTAAGCCTGCTGCCTCAGGCGGAGCCGGCAAGTAAAATAGCTATACCTGCCCTGCGGCAGGATTCGTTTTACTTAGGCCTTTGTGATTAAACTTCTAGGCCATTGGCCTAGGCTATAATTTGACCGCCACCGAGCCGATAAACTGGGTAATCCTGTTGTCGGTTTCAATGTCAATTCCGCCCAGCGTAATAGAATCTCCAAAGGCCGAGAGGGAGCCCTCATAGCGCAATGAGGCCTGCAGCGGTCCAAGCTTTAAACCCAGACCTACTTGGCCTCCCCAGCTGCCGGTTCCGGTCTGCACGAGGCCTAGTCCGCCACTCTCGCTCAGTGCAAGAGAATAAACGGGGGCCACAAATCCAAAGAGTGGCCCGAGCTTTACGCCCACTTCAACCGGAAAATCCAATCTCAGCATGGACCAGTCCACAATATTGGGAGTGACGCTTCCATCCTGCAGGAGGAGCTGCTGGTTGAGCCCCGTTAGCCATGCCTGGGGCTGAAGGTAGAGCAGTCCGGCAGAGGCACGGGTGAAACCGCCCACGTGGAAGCCTCCTCGACCTGAAGCCATGGGCGTAAAGGTGGGGTCGATTAATGGGTTGAAGCTTATGCGCAGGTCTGCCAAGTGGTAACCCGCCGTCAATCCCTTAGAGAATTGGGCCAAGGCACTGGGAACATGGAGCATCATTAAGGCCCCGAACAGAAGCATCCTGATCATAATTGAATTGATTTTAGGTAGTTCTCCACATTGGCTACAATTCGGCCCTCCGCATTCTCCGAGGAGGCTGGCTCGAAGGTTTTGCCCGTGAGGAGCTCGTAGAGATGAATGTAGCGCTTCGATACGTCCAGGGCCCATTCGTCGTTCAGTTCCGGAATAGATTGTCCCTCTTTGCCCTGAAATCCCTCGGCGATAAGGAACTGGCGAACGAATTCTTTGCTGAGCTGTATCTGGTCCTCGCCCCGCGACTGGCGCTCTTGAAAGCCTTCGGCATAAAAGTAGCGCGAGGAATCGGGCGTGTGGATTTCGTCGATTAGTACGACGCGTCCGTCGGGAAGCAGGCCAAATTCGTACTTGGTATCCACCAAAAGAAGTCCGCGCTCAAGGGCCATTTGATGGCCGCGCTCGTAGAGGGCATAAGTAAAAGCCTCAAGCTGAGCGTAGTGCTCCTCGCTAACGATTCCTTGAGCCAAAATTTCCTCGCGGCTGATGTCTTGGTCGTGCGCCCCCAGGGCCTCCTTGGTGGTTGGCGTGATGATGGGTGTTTTGAGTCGGTCGGACTCCTTAAGGCCCTCAGGCAAGGAAACTCCGCAAAGCACTCGGCCGCCCGATGCATAGGTGCGCCAGGCGTGGCCGCTGAGGTAGCCGCGGACCACCATTTCGACCTTAAAAGGTTCCGCTGCGAAGCCTACGCTGACCACGGGGTCGGGGCTTGCCATGCGCCAGTTGGGCACAAGGTCTTCGGTAGCCTTGAGAAAGTGCTCCGCCATCTGGTTCAGAACCTGCCCTTTGTGGGGTATGCCCTGAGGCAGCACCACGTCAAAAGCCGAAATTCGGTCTGATGCGACCATCACTAAAAGTCCGCTCGAAAGGCGGTAGACGTCGCGCACCTTGCCATGGTAGACCGACTGCTGGCCGGTAAAGTGAAATTCAGAATGGAGCAGGGCCATAGATTATGGATTAGTAGGTTCTGGCGGACGGTTCTCAAGC
>JBEEMM010000171.1:0-2571 GCA_041192685.1 Bacteroidota bacterium
CACCGAAATGCCGCAGGTGGAGCCTCAAAGCTCCCGCTTGACACTCTTCGTGCCGAGCTGGTTTTAAAGCTTACCGAATGGCTCGCGCACTAATTTTTTGCGGATTTATTGCCGCTTTAGCCTGCCAACGCCCCGAGGAGGGGAAGACTGCTCCTCAACTAACGGCGGTGGAGGTTCAGGAGCGGCTGATTGAGCAAAATCGGGATGTCCTTAAGCAGGAACGAGCTTTTATTAGCCGTTTTGTAGACTCCACTGGATGGCCCTTTGAACCGGCAGGATCCGGCGCTCTCGAGTGGAAGGTTCAATCGGGCAGTGCCGCTCCGGTTCAGGAGCAGGAAATGCTGCGCATTAACTACCGCTTGAGCGGATTGCCTGGAGAGGAATTCGGTGCTGGAATTCAAGAGGTTCGCGTGCTTCGGGACGCCAAAGCGGTCTGGGGACTGCAGTATGCCCTCGCGCGAGCTCGGCACGGAGACAGTTTGCTGCTGCTGCTCCCGGCCCATCTTGGGCACGGTTTGGCGGGCGACGGAGAAGTTCCGCCAATGAGTCCTCTTCTGTATTATCTTCGCGTGCTATGAATAAAACCTCGCTTCTTGCCGCTACGGCGCTGCTAGCAGTGGCCTGCGGCGCAACACCTGAAATTCGCGTGAATAACCAAGAAATCAAGGTCGGAGACGGCCTGTATGCCCTGTTTGAGACCAGCAGAGGCGACATCCTCGTTCAACTTGAAATGGAAAAGGCTCCCATTACGGTAGCCAACTTCGTAGCACTTGCTGAGGGAAACCACCCCAAAGCGCCTTCTAAGAAAGGCGTTCCGTTTTATGACGGGCTCATTTTTCACCGCGTAATTCCGCAGTTCATGATTCAGGGCGGAGACCCCGACGGTCAGGGTTCAGGCGGACCAGGCTACCAGTTTGCCGACGAGTTCCATCCCTCACTGCGCCACAGCGTTCCGGGAATTTTGTCCATGGCCAATTCCGGCCCCGGCACCAACGGTTCTCAGTTTTTTATTACCGAAGCCGCTACGACTTGGCTTAACGACCGCCATAGCATTTTTGGCAAGGTTGTTTCTGGAATGGAGAAGGTAACCGAGATAGCGAACGCGGAGCGCGATCCACGCGACATGCCCAAGACCCCGATTACGATGAACGTTAAGATCATCCGTCAGGGCAAGGCCGCTAAGGATTTTGATGCTCCCAAGGTATTTACTGAGGGTCTTGCAGGAGCCGAAGCTAAGGCCGCCCAGACAGCCGCTGATGCCGCGGCCAAAGGTGCCTTGCGCGCCGCCGAGTTTACCTGGTTCAGCAACGGAACGGTGAATTCCGCCGAGTTCGAAAAGAAGTATGCAGAGTGGCTTTCTAAGGCCGAGTCTCGCGCTGAGGGCCTCAAGGTTCTCGTGGTTACCGAAGGCGAGGGCGAGCCCATGGTCGACGGCGATCAAGCTTTAGTGCATTATGCAGGCTACCTCAATAGCGGCAAACCCTTTGACGCGAGCGTCAAGGAAGTTGCTTTAGTTTGGGGCCAGTACAACTCCCAGCGTGAGCCCTACCAAGGCTTCCCGGTAACCTGTGGAAATCAGGGTCAGGTCATCAAGGGCTGGCAGCAGGGCCTCATTGGTCTTAAGAAGGGCAGCCATGCTAAGCTCATCATTCCACCAGCCTTGGGCTATGGAGCAGCAGGGGCAGGAGACGTTATTCCACCGAATGCTACCCTCGTTTTTGACGTCTGGATTGAGGATATTAAAAAGAAGTAAAAGTTTGGTGCATTGTGCCAAGGGCCTCGTCGTTTCGGCGGGGCTTTTTTGTGGTCGCTATTTTTTGGGGGCGTTTAGGTTGCTGCCGAGAGCTGGGTGATGGCGTCGCGAAGTTCTGCCGCGCGCATAAAGTCGAGCTCTTTGGCTGCCTTTTCCATTTCGCGCCGGAGTTCGGCGGCCTTTGCTCGGCGTTGCTCGGGACTGGCGTACTTGGGCAAGGCCTCTGCTAGCGTAATGCGACGCACCTCGGCCGCTGCGGACTCTGCTGCCTTTTGATTAAAGACGGTCGAGCGGTCTTTGCGTTCAATAGCCGTGGGGGTAATTCCATGCTCGGTATTGTAGGCCTCTTGCGTCGCGCGTCGGCGCTCCGTCTCCCTCATGGTCCGGGCCATGGAATCGGTAATTTTGTTGGCATAAAAAATAGCCATACCGTTGACGTTGCGAGCGGCACGACCAATGGTTTGCACCAGCGATCGCTCGCTTCGCAAAAAACCTTCCTTGTCGGCGTCCATGATGGCTACTAGAGAAACTTCAGGAAAGTCCAGCCCCTCGCGAAGCAAGTTTACCCCGATGAGTACATCAAAAAGTCCGGCCCTAAGGGCATCCATGATTTCGATTCGCTCCATGGTTTCTACGTCGCTGTGGATGTAGCGGCAGCGTATTCCGTACCGAGTGAAGTACTTAGACAGTTCCTCAGCCATTCGCTTGGTTAGCGTAGTGACCAGCACGCGTTCGTTGCGTTCTGACCTCAGTCGAATCTCTTCTATTAGGTCGTCTACCTGGTTTTCTATGGGGCGCACCTCGATGATGGGGTCAAG
>JBEEMM010000172.1:0-2566 GCA_041192685.1 Bacteroidota bacterium
CTACTGCAGCCCCGGCTCGCACTCCGACTATCGCCCAATACCAGAAGTTTCAGCTCCAAAATGGCCTCACGGTACTCTTGGTCGAAGACCACAAACTACCGCGGTTAAGCCTTAGCCTCACCATGGACGTGGGACAGGTACTTGAGGGTGAAAAATCCGGGACGGTTGGGATTCTCGGTGATCTGATCTCTGAAGGAACTAAGAACTACTCCAAGGAAGCCCTCGACGAAAAGGTTGATTTTATCGGAGCTCGTTTGAGTACGTCCGGAACTGGAGTGAGTACAGGCGGTTTGAGCAAGTACGCCGAGGATCTTTTTGCACTCAGTGCAGAAGTGGCCCAGCGCCCGACCCTTCCACAAGCAGGGTTTGATAAGATCAAGGAGCGCACGATATCGGGCCTTAAGAGCCAAAAAGACGATGCTGCAGCCATTCAGGCCGGGATTTTTAACGCCCGAACTTTTGGTAAAAACCACCCAAGCGGGGAGCTTACCACCGAGTCTACCGTGGCCAACGTTACGCTTAAGGACTGCAAAAAGGCCTACATGCTCTACTGGAAGCCTAACATTGGCTTGCTGACCATAGTCGGTGACATCGACCTCAACCGTGCTAAGGCTTTAGCCGAGGCGCACTACGGGGGTTGGAAGGGCTCGTTCACCAAGAAGGCAACCTTCGGCGCACCCTCAGACCTGAACGGAATCCAAGTTCAAGTGGCCAACCGTGCCTCGAGCGTGCAATCCAACATTCAGATTGGCAACACCATTGAGCTTCCGATCGGGCACCCCGACCTCGAGGCCCTGCGGGTTATGAACGAAGTACTCGGCGCCGGTTCTGCAGGCCGCTTGTTTCGCAACCTTCGCGAAGACAAGGCCTTTACCTACGGAGCCTACTCGTCTTTTGGCACCTCGCGCTACACCACCGCGATGGAGGCATCTGCCGAAGTCCGCAACGCCGTCACCGACAGCGCGGTAGAGCAGTTTATCTATGAAATTAACCGAATCCGCACCGAAGCGGTAACCGACGAAGAGCTTCGGTCCGCCAAAAACAACCTCGCCGGCGGATTTGGCCGTTCACTCGAGCGCCCCGAGACCGTGGCAAGTATGGCCGGCAACACCTTGCTGTACAACCTGCCCGCGGACTACTACAACGGCTACCTCAAGCGACTTGAGGCAGTTAGCGTTCAAGACGTGCAGCGCGTAGCCCAGAAGTACTGGAAGGCTGATCGCCTTCTTATCAGCGTGGTGGGTAAGGCCGCCGACATTGCCAAACCGCTTCAGCGCTTGGGTTACCCCGTGAGCTACGTGGACTTTGAGGGCAATCCTACGGATGCGCCAAAGTTTGACCAGGTTTCGTCAGAACTAAGCGCAAAGGATGTGGTAGCGTCCGCACTGAAGGCAATGGGCGGAATGGAGCGCATTAATGCCTTGAAAAAGGTCAATTGGGTTCAAGAGGCGAGCATTATGGGAATCACTATTAAGACCGAAGTACTGTTCACGGCTCCATCTACGATGATTCAGAGGCAGACCTCGCCCATGGGAGCGAGCGAAACCCGCTTTGAGGGCGATAAGGTATCGGTTACCCAAAATGGACAAGCGAAGGAACTGAGCCCTCAGGAACAGGCGGCGATGATGGCGGACCGCTTTCTCATTGACGAGATGGGCCTGCTCGAGCGCAGCGACCTTAAGCTGCAGACTACTAAGGCCGACGTCGATGGAGAAGCCTGCTACGTCCTAGAGGTGCCTCAGGCCGAAGGAGATCCGGTGGTGAAGTTCTACAGCATTGCTTCAGGCCTTCGCATCCGCGAATCCCGCAGCCAAGAGGGCCCCGAGGGCAAAAAAGTGGTGAACGTAGATTTTTCAGACTACCGCGAGGTGGGCGGAATCAAGTTCCCGCACGCATCAAAGCTCCCTTTGCAGCCAGGAATGGACTTAATGTTCAAGACCACGCTGCTCGAGGTAGAATAGGCGAGCGGCCCTATTGGGCTTTTGGCTTCTTGTTGACGAGGTAAACGCCCAAAATTATGGCGACCATTCCGCCAATATGGTGGGGCAAAATGGTTTCGCCCATACCAAGACCCCAGGCCAAGGCGACCACCGGAATAAAGTAGGTGGTTGATGCGGCAGTCAATGGACTGGTCAGGGCGATTAGTTTGTTAAATAGAATCGTGGCAATGCCCGTACTTACAATACCCAAGAAGGCTAGCGAGGCCAGGGCCGGAAGCAAATGGTCCGAGCCAAGGTTCGTCCATACCCTTGTTGCCCCGAGTATTCCTAGCGATACCGGCAGGGTTATAAGCATAACAAAGAGGGTGATTCCCCGCGGGCTGAGGTGGCTTAGCTTGGAACCAATGGTATTAATGCTAATGCCATAAAAGCCCGAAGCCAGTATGGCCAGCAAAAGGTAGGAGGATTTAATTTCTTGGCCCGGAACCACGGTGCGCCAAGGGCTTATCAGGAGCACCGCGCCAAGGAGTCCGGCCAGCACGCCCCAAACTTGGATTTTATGCAGTTTGCGCCCAAAGGCGAGCACTCCAAACAGTAGGGCAAAGACGGGGGTTGTGGAGTTGGCT
>JBEEMM010000173.1:0-2533 GCA_041192685.1 Bacteroidota bacterium
GAGGCGAGGTAGGCTCGGCCGGGGGCATGCGCAGCGACCACCGACGGAAGCAGTTCGTCAAAAATCCAGTGGTTGTTGGCCCAAAGTTGGGTGGAGTCTGCGGGCGACATTCCGTAGGTTTTTTGCCAGCCCCAGGCGCGCCAGGCCACGTCAATTTCGTTGTTTCCGCAAAAAAGGACGACACTGGGGTGCTCAGCCATGCGCCGCACTTGGTACTCGGCCTCGGCACGAACCCAGGCGCGAAAGGTCGAATCGCCGGGGTAGGCGGTTCCGGTAAAGGCGAAGTCCTGCCAGACCATCAGTCCGAGGCTGTCGCAGGTGCGAAGGAGGCGTTCGGACGGATAGGTTCCGCCGGCCCAAAAGCGCACGGTGTTGCCGCCGGCGCGGTGCAGCTCGACCAGGCGCTGCCGGAGGACTTCTTCGCGGACCGGGTCTGCCGGAACCACCGCGTTCACGCCCAGCAAAAACTGAGGCCGACCGTTGACCTCGAGGTAAAAGGGGCGCGCCGGGTCGTCGGTCACGAGCCGTGAATGCGTCAGGGCCCAACGGTGCTGGGGCGTGAACTTCGTGCGGCCTCCGGCGGGGCGCGGACCCCATTCTACATAAATCAAGGGCCGGGCAATAGGGCCCTGGGGCTCGGTCAGACGAGGTGCAGGTGCTCCGGTGCGCACGGAACGCCGGGCAAAGTCCCAGCCGAATTCAACCGCCGGCTTGCGAAGGTGCTGGCTTAGGCGCAGGGGGTCGTTGTCGGTCGGGTAGGGCATTGGGTCGGACTTCTGCCGCTCTGCCGCAAAGGCAAGTGGGTCTGGGAACAGGTAGCCCACGGAGTCTTCGGCCCGTGCTCCCTGAGGAATCGGTAGTTCCATTGCCACAAAGGGACCAGGAACAAAGCCAATAGTATCCCATTGCTCGGATCCTTGCCGCTGGTAGACTACCCAGGCCGGTCCGTCAACTCGGTCGGCGACCAAGATGGACTGCCCGGCATAGCCCAATTGACTCAGGGCCCAGGTTAGTATCAGTACCGGCGGCATAGGTCTAGCATGGCAAGGGTTTCAGTCCGGTCGGGCAAGGGAGGTTCCGCGCGGTAGTCGAGCAGTGCGGCCGAGTGAATTTGATCGAATCCCGCCTCGAGGTATCGCTTCGCATTATGAGCGCGGATTCCGCCACCTGCAAGCACCTCAATGCGTCCCGCCGCCGCCTGATTCAGGGCTTGGAGGGTTTCGATTTTAGGCGCTCCGAGTCCGGTCAGTATGCGGTCAAATCCCCATTCTACGGCCTGCTCCATGGCCTCCAAGGGGTCGGCGGTGGCGTCAAAGGCCCTATGCAGTACCCGTTTTAGGCCAGCAGATGCTGCCAGCATTGACAGCTCGTGCAGGCGTTCATCCAGGCGATTGGTCTTGTTCAAGGCGCCGACTACAATAAAATCCACGCCTTGATTGGCCAAGCGCGGCACTTCGTTCCTCATTGCGGACCATTCTTGGTCAGAGTAGGTAAAGGATCCGCCTCTAGGGCGCACCATGATCCCCAGCGACCCGGAGTAGCTGCCTCGCACCCGGTCTACGTCTTTTGCGCTGGGCGAGGTGCCTCCTTCAAGTGCTTCTGCGCAGAATTCAATTCGGGCTACTCCCCAAGATTCCGCCAATGCGGCTGCTTGAGGGTCAAAGCAGGCGAGTTCAAGAAGGGCTGGCATCGGCCTGCAAATTCCGACATTATAACGACTCCGCAATAATGCAGATTTTGATTTTAGCTGTATATTTGTCGCCTCTAGTAAAATGGCCTTGTAGCTCAATTGAATAGAGCACTTGACTACGGATCAAGAGGTTTTAGGTTTGAATCCTAACAGGGTCACTAAGAGACAGAAGCCCGCTGCAGTGCAGCGGGTTTTTTGTTGGATTCAACTTTTTTTTGGCGGCAGTGGCGCGCTCGCGCACCAAAGGCCTCAAAACAAAAAAACTGGCCGCCCAGGGCGGCCTCAATCATCCCACTCCAAACGCAGACCAAACTTGAGCCAGCGGCCGGGCAAGGGAAGGTTTCCGTGGTCCATTACCCTTGCGTTGAGCAAATTCATCCCGTCGGCGAAGAGCAAGAGTTCGCCAAGGCGGTAGCTCGCACGCAAATCCACCGTAGTAAAGGGCAGGTAGGGCATCAATTCTCCCGAAGGCATCACATAAGAACCTGCTCGATCCTGACCCACCACCGTCAGGCCAAACTGCAAGGGCGAAGTCGACTCCATGGACCTCAAGGCAGAACTCCAGGTGAGTTGAACGCGGCGCGCCAAGTAGTCCAGCACATAAATCGATTGGCCGTTCACGTCGCTGGCCTGGTGGCCTGCAAACTGGGCACGTGCGGACCAGGATCCGGCCAAGGTGCCGCTCACCTCAACCTCCATACCGCGAATGGCAACGTCGGTGACGTTATCGGCCTGCAATACTTGTGCGCCGTCAACGGTCCGGTAGATCCAGTCAATTAAATTGGTTCCGCGCCGCTCATAGGCAGTGATTGTCGCCCCGCTAATGCCACGTCGGGGCTCGCT